>JAKSQT010000074.1 GCA_024403995.1 Ruminococcus sp. | reverse complement strand
CGAAAAATCTAACTGCGTTTCTGCCGCACAATCTTTGTGCGGTGTTGCCCTAATTCTTTCAATTCCTCATCATTAAACTCAGCTTTTGGAATTTCCGGGATCCCATAAGCGTTTAACGCAGGAAACTGATTTCGCAGAAACATTGGGTTTGTTCGATAGTTTAAATTTTCAAGTGTCATGTAAAAGACCTCCACATTTATATTGAGAGTTACTCTCTATAAAAGGGAGAAAAAACATCATTTTTCAACGTAAAACAGTTGAATAAGACATTAAATTAAATGATAAATGTATAAATCAACAAAACGCGTGTTATATCACTGCGATAAGTTGTCATAAATTACAAAAAAGCTACGCAAAATGCGTAGCTTTAATCTGGTTGGGGTGGAAGGATTTGAACCCTCGAAATGACGGAGTCAGAGTCCGTTGCCTTACCGCTTGGCGACACCCCAGTGTTTATTATTTAGTGCTGTCTCATTCAGCTTTTATATTATAACACTTTGAAAACTAAAAGTCAATACCTTTTCAATTATTTTTTTATTTTAATTATATCATCCACCACTTGCAATAGTTCACCAAAAGTTTTATAATTGTATATATAGGGTAATTTTTAACTATGAGTATTCAGATACATAAAAACGCTCTCAGATGCCCTTTCATTTGCTATGTGTAAGACTGTCGGCAGTTTTCTGCACGAACAGAATCTAAGACAAAACGGCACAAAGCTCGTCTGACGATTTTGGGCTGTGATGTCTTAATCAAAAGTGAGACAAAATTGGAGATTGCTTAATGAAAAGATTATATTTTATCGCTAACCTTGTCGCAGGCAAAGCTGAGATCGGTGAACATATCGGAGAAGTAATAAGAGAATTCAACAAATCTGATTACGAAGTCGTCGTTCACATAACACAAGACAGCGACGATGCCTGTGATTCGGCATTTTATGCCAGCAGCAACTACTTTGACCTTATCGTCTGTGCAGGCGGTGATGGCACTCTCAGCCAATGCATTCAGGGTGTAATGAAAAGCGGTGTGCAAATTCCGGTGGGATATATCCCGTCAGGCTCAACCAACGATTTTGCACGTACCCTCGGCATACCAAAAGTTCCCCTCGATGCGGTGAAGCTTATCACTGATAATAAGCCTGTTCCATGCGATGTCGGCAAATTCAACGACTCATATTTTACATATGTTGCCGCTTTCGGTGCATTTACAAATGTGACCTATGAGACTTCTCAGCAGATAAAAAATATATTCGGTCACGCCGCCTATATCATCAGCGGTCTGACTCAGCTCACAAGCATACGTTCAAAGCATATGCGTGTCGAATATGACGGAAATGTTATTGAAGATCATTTTATATTGGGAATGGTCACAAATTCTTCCTCTGTTGCCGGACTGCTTTCGCTGAACGACTTTCTTCTTGATGACGGAGCTTTTGAGGTAATACTCATCAAAAAGCCGACAAACATACGTCACCTCAACCAGATCATTTCATCTCTCCTGAACATTTCAGAGGAGATAGACAAGGACTACATCAAATTTTTCAGAACTAACGAAATTAAATTCACATCACTCAACAACGAACCGATAACATGGACAAAAGACGGAGAATACGGCGGCAATGCGACTGTCAATACAATAAAATGCCTGACAAGGGCACTCCCGTTCTATATCAAAGATATGTCCAAAATCAAAACCAACGGAACTGACAAGGAGATTTAAATATGATACACGCTACTATTTTTGATACAGCCGAAAACAGATCTTTCTGGGAAAAGCTTTCCGAAAGCAATCTGAAACTGACATTTGCAGATAAATTTTCAGATATTGTGATATGCGATATCATTATAATTGCCAATTCCTGCACTGACAGCCGTGCATTTGATATACTGAAATTTGCCAAATCATCGCAGAGCTTTAAAAAGATCCCTGTTGCAATTCTTTCGTCATCTGCCGAAACAAAGCGTCAGATCGAACTTCTTGACATGGGATTTGACGATGTCTGGACACTCCCGATGTGCGGTGATATATTCATGAAACGCATTGACGGACTGACCGCCGCTTTTGGCAAGGAACAGCTCAGCTTTGAAAATCTCCTTGCGATAACAGATGACGGCAGGCGTGGCGCATATTGTGTCCCATCCTGCGATTTTCCTAATATCTACAAATTCGTGCTCAGAATGCTCCAGAGAGTCAGAAAAAACGCCCAGCTTCTCCGTATGACTCTTGTCACCGACGAAAATACGAGTGAACAGAGCGCAAACGATGTCATGTTCACGCTTACAAGAGCAGTTACAAGCTGTCTCAGACGTGGTGATATCATTTCGACCTGTGACAAAAACCAGATAATTGTCCTTCTCATTGGCGCAAATGACGAAGGCGGACATCTTGTGGCAAGCAGAATCGTCAGCAGTTTCTATGGCAGATGCTCGGACAGCTCATTTGAAATAACATACGATATTCAGGAAGTAGTTCCCAATGAATAAATGACACCTATAAAAAAAGCCTTTGTATTCCGTTTTTTGGAATGCAAAGGCTTTTTATTATGCTGTTGTAGGCTTTGTGATGAGTTTTTTTCTTGGCTGTTTGAGAAGTTCCTGTCTCAGCTCGTTGCGCTTTTCTTCCTTCTCATATTTGCAGTATGATGCGGTATTGCAGCCGATAACCACAAATTCGGTAATGCCTGCAAAGTTGCCGATGCTGAACTGGAGAGCAAGATAGATAAAGCTGTTCATTATCTCGGCAACACGCATATTCTGCGGCTGGAGATACCAAAGGCTGACGATGGATATAGTCGATACTGTGAATATCAGAAGTGACGAAATGCCGTTGAATGTGAATGCCAGAATGAGTACATAAACAGCTTCATATGCGATAAACAGCCAGTTTGATACTTTTGAGCTTATATTTTTGCGTTCTTTGATATTTGCGGTTGTCAGTACGACAAAGCTCCATATATCGGATAATCCGCTTGTAAGCGAGCCGAACATGAAAAATGACGTTACTGAAAGCGCTTTTGCAATGAATTCAAATGCGAGAATTCCTTTTTTACTGCGCTGAAATCTTCCTGCACTGAATACAATGCAGTTTAAAATGGTACATATATACCCTATTTTGTACATTGATATTACCTCTGTTCGTATATAAAATGTTGCTAATATTTAAAATTATGGGGATAAATAGGAAAATATATAAATTAATAAAAAGGAAAAAAAGTAAGCATACCTCACAATCAACTGCAAAAGAAGTGTGCGGTAATGCCCGTTAATTCTTATTTGCTTTGGGGAGTACATATTCTATAAATTTTATGTATCTCATTTATAAAATATGCCTGATTGTTTCGTTTTGTGTCCTGAATTTTTTCATTCACATCAAAAAGATGTACATTTTCTTTTCATCTTATGTTAAAATTATACCAGATATCAGTATCATTGTCAACCAATTTTAGAAAAATATATAGTTATTATCCACTATAATATCATCTTAAATAAAATTCATTCACAACTTATTCACTTTTTGACAATATTCTCCAAAAAGCCATAATGTCATTATCACTATCATCAATGAGGGGATGGGTGAATAGCCATTATATGCATGAATCTGTACATTTGAGACCGTCGTCACGTTATATGCAATATAATATGGCAGCAATAATCTGCATATAGTTCCGCTTATCAGCGCCGCCGCAAGCCTTTCAAATATAAGCGGAATTACCGAAAACCGCTCCGAAACCGCCGCCGAAACCTGAAATATCACGCATATTCCGCCAAACGAGACCAATCCGCAGACATACGGCAGTATCGTATAATCTCCGCACGGAAGCCCGCTTATATCCGTAACGTCAAGAAACGCACAGCACAGTGCCACGGCAGTTTCCTTGTCAGTTCCGATAAGCTTTGACAGCAAGCCACCTGCCATATCTGCCGCACCAGATGCCCTGAAAAATTCCGATATCACCGCAAACGCAGTCACCATGAAGCATATCTCCAGAACGGAACGTCCGCCGCTTATCACACACTCCGTCAGCATATCGGCTGAAAAGCTGAATTTTCCTCTTATCTCATCATTTTTCACGCTTTTTCGCAGAAAGAATGACATAAATAATGCCAATATAATATTTGCCGAAACTGCCGATATTACAATAAGCAAGCCAACCTGTTCCGAACTGTACAGCTTTCCCGAAATACAGCCGAATATGAACGCCGGCCCTGCGCCATAGCACAAACCGCACAAAATCTCCGCCCTATTTTGGGTCAGTCTGCCTTTGTCATATTCCCCTGCCAGCATCTTTGCCCCAACAGGATAGCCTGCAAACATACTGAATGCAAAAATCGGCAGAACAAAGCCCTCCATGCCGAAAATGCGCTCCGATATCCTGCGTATCCACTCAGGTATCAGCGATGCAGTGCCGCTTCTTATTATGACCTGCGACATTATCATCACTGCATACAACGACGGGATTATCGTTTCCAGACAGCGCCTTATCGCCTCATATACCGCCTGCCCGACATTTGCGCTTCCCGTCAGGCAAAGCAGAAATGCCGACATTATAATAAGTGCGGCAAATTTTTCTGTAAATTTCTTCATATTCATCACCTCTACATTCATATTATTGAGCAGACAATATTATACTTGGAGCTGATTATATGTTTGAAAAGCTTGCCGACAAAACACGTGATATTCTGCTTATGAACACTGATATTTTCATTGAGGGCAATAAGATAATGTCAATTGAGAACTGTTCACGCATCGAGGAATGCAGCGACGTTTTCATGAGCATCGTTTCAGGCAGACTTAATGTCAGGATATGGGGCAACGGACTTCGTGCATATGACTATCGCACGAACGCTGTTGTGATACGTGGCAGGATATCGCAGATAGAATTCTCCGAAAGAAGGGAGTCAGGGCATGACAGGAAAAATCAGAGGCAGAATTAGAATCAATGCATCAGGCAGAAATCTCAGCCGCTTCATAAACAGGATCCACAGCGACAGAATCGCCTGTTTCGGGCAGTACTGCGAAAAAGACGTGTTCCGTGGCGAAATATTCAGCCGTGACCTTGAAAAAGTCCGCACAATAGCCGATGAACTGAAAATTTCCCTCAAAACCGCAGAATTCAGGACTGCCGCCTCAGTATTTTCGGCATATAGAAAACGTTTCGGTTTTTTTATTGGTATTATCGCCGTGCTCCTCGGCACACTGTATTTTTCGTCAGTAGTCGTTACTATTGAAATTCACGGAAATTCCATCGTTTCCGATGATGAGATCCTCGCCGTTCTCTCTGATCTTGATGTCAGGCGTGGAACATACATTCGTTCCATTGACCTGCACTATTGTGAAAATGAGCTCAGGCTCAGGATAGATGATATTCTTGCGGCTTCAATGCGCCACACGGGAAATCGGCTTGTTGTGGATATCAGGGAAATTGTCCCGAAGCCTGAAATGCTCAATGAAAGAGTGCCATGCGATATCGTTTCATGCAAAGATGCCGTTATAACGTCAGTTTCGGTGTTTGACGGTATGCTTATGCACATCATAGGCGACCATGTGAACGAGGGCACAGTGCTGGTAAGCGGCACTGTAAAGAGTTCGTCAGAACATATATCCATGCACCACGCCAACGGCAGTATCAAAGGAATTTACGTTGATCTTGCAACTTTCAGATGCGAATACCGCCCGAAAAGATACGTTCCGACAGGCAGGACAAAGACTATAAACAGCCTGAAACTTTTCAGCCTAGATATTCCGCTTTCTTTTGACGGCGACAAGTTTTCAACATACGAGACCGAAAATGTTGAAAAACCGCTCGTCATATTCGGTAAAAAGCTGCCCATAGCTCTCAGAACCGAGAAATTCATTGAAACATCGCTATCTGAGATACAGCTCACAGATGACGAAATTGAAAAAAAGCTTATTGAAAAGATATACCTCTATGAGAAAAACTTCACGGACGATGTCAGGATAATAAACCGAAAAATCGCCGTACACCGCACCGAAACCGATGTGACATACAGCGTTTCATACCGTCTTGAGGGTGAGATAGACATACAAAAAGAAATTTACGCACAAAAAAACGGTGAAAAAGATTCACCGCTTTGATGCAGAATTATTCACAAATTTATTTGTCCTTAACAACAACAACCTGTTTTGAAACAATATAACTGTCTGTGAAATCGACCTGTTCTTCACGCTCAGCAGTAGGTGTAATTGCTGCGATTCCAATAGAGTTTTCCTCGTTTTCAACATAGTCAAATATCTCAGAAAATGACTTGTTCTTAACTATAACATTTTTTCCGAGAAAATCGCCGACTGCCATAATTACATCAATATCAATTCCCACGATGCCTTCATCAGTGATAGATTCATAAGGAGGATAAACAGCATTTGTATAAACTGTTATCTCGCCGTCACGCTGTATGGTCTCATCGGGAACATATGAAACCTTGTCAGCTTTTTCGCCTATCCAGTGTGATGCTATCTCGTCAAAAACGCCGTTTGATTTAAGCATAGTGATCGCATGATTCAATTCCTGTCCAAGCTCAGCATTGTTTTTGTTGAATGCTATTGAATATGCTTCATCTGATAATTTATCGTCAAGGAGTCTGAAAGTGTTATTTCTTTCAATATATTCTTCTGCGGTTGCTTCATCAATAACAACTGCGTCAACAATTGATTTATTCAGAGCACTGAACATATCGACGCTAACGTTGTATCCCTTTACTTCGACTGATTTCAGGTCAGAAGCATATGTAAATGCTGTTGTGTCAAGCTGTGCAGCTACTTTTTTTCCTTCAAGATCGTCAATGTCCTTTATTGACTTTCCAAAAGAGCCGCATCCGCCAAGAATGCTGGCGGAAATGATGAGTGCTGATGATAAACATAATTGTTTTTTCATACTGAATTCTCCTCACAGTAGATTATTGAATAATAACCCCAATATTTTTACATATAGGACAGAACTCAAGCCGATATAAAAAGAAAAATGTCAGATCATAAAATTGTATAAACATATCCTCGAAATCAGACTTCCACTATTATTAACAGATTATTACTGAAAAAAGCTTTAATCAAAAATTCTTTTCAGAACGGTCAAAATAGTTCAAATCTATATGCAAACAGCATTTTTCACTTCACAGGAATATTATACAACATTATCCGACATTTTTCAATAAACGTTTTGTATAATCATGGGAAGATTTTACAGGTTATTTTTATCAGTAATTTCCCTGACATAAAAAAGATGAAATATTTACTGCCATGTATTTGTTCAATACCACGAAAGCACGTATTATCGCTATATACGGCGTTTTGCAAATACATATATCAATCATCAAAAAGCGGAGTGGAGAAATATCTTTCAGCCGTATCAGGCAGAAGTGTTACGACCGTCTTTCCCTCACCGAGAACCTCCGCAAGCTTCAGAGCTGCCGCAACGTTAGTACCCGCTGATATGCCGCACATGATGCCTTCCTTTGAGGCAAGGTCTTTAGCGGTCTGAATTGCCTCGTCATCTGTTACGATGTGGATATGGTCATAGATATTTGTGTTGAGGATATCAGGGATAATACCGTCGCCGATTCCCATCTGGAGATGTGTTCCGATATTTCCGCCTGCAAGAATAGCAGCATTTTCAGGCTCAACTGCCCATATCACCATATCGGGATACTGAGCTTTGAGTGCCTCGCCGATACCTGTGATAGTACCGCCTGTGCCAATTCCCGAGCAGAATCCGTCTATCTTGACAGCGGTCTGTTCAAGTATTTCAAGAGCAGTATGATATTTATGAGCACCGATATTGTTGATATTTGAAAACTGCTGAGGAACGAAAACATTCTTGTTTTCTGCTGCCATTCTAAGTGCAGTATCGAGACATTCCTGAATACACTTTCCGATATCGCCGTCATCATGAATGAGCATTACCTCTGCGCCGTAGTGTTTTACGAGTTTGCGGCGCTCCTCACTTACAGAGTCAGGCATGATAATAATAGTTTTATAGCCTTTAACTGCGCCTACAAGTGCAAGGCCAATGCCCTGATTTCCGCTTGTCGGCTCGACAATTATGGTATTCTCGTTGATTTTGCCCTCTTTTTCAGCGTGCTTGATCATGTTGTAAGCAGTTCTCGTCTTTATAGAGCCGCCGACATTGAGTCCCTCAAATTTAACGAGTATATCGGCATTTCCGGGTTTATTCATCCTATTGAGCCTTATCATCGGAGTATGTCCGATGGCTTCAAGAATATTGTTGCAGATCATTTTTATTCTCCTTTTTATCATGCGGATAACCCGACATGACAAATTACATATCAATAAAGCCGCATTACACAGCATTACTTTTATTATAATATAAATCACGCAAAAACGCAAGTTTTTTCCCGAAAAAAAATGAATATCTTTATTTTTCCACATATTTACAAAAGGGCACCTCTAAAAACCCGTTTTGAGTAAGGAAAAGCAGATAGGTACAGTAGATGCAAGAAAAGCCATCGAAGGCGTGCTTTCGCACTACGAGAGGGCTTGACGCAGCAGATGCTGTGCATAGCTGCTTTTTCTCAGAAGGGGTTTTTAGAGATGCCCATAATATAAGGCAACACCTCACAAAGATCGTGCGGCAGAAACACAGTCAGATTTTTCGTCAGATTGTACAAAAATTCCGCAGATATGCTGCCGTATGTCAAGCAATTTCTGTGCAGGATGACGGAATATATGCAATTTTATGACGTACAAAGTCATCAGCCATGCTTTGTGAGGTGTTGCCTTAAATAAATATTGTGCTGTTTTTGACTTGACAATAAAGCTAAAATATTATATAATCAGCATACAGGTATATATTCATACGGTGATTTTTATAGCAATTTCTTACAATCACAATTTATTTTTACTTCTCCCGATGACATATATTCCCGATATTTTTAAGGAGGTTTTATAACCATGAAGAAAAGAATTGCAGCTATTGCGGCTGCTGCACTGACATTGTTCCCTATGACAGCTGCTTTTGCATCAGCAGCCGATACAGCTAAGCCTTCATATGATTTTGTAATTTTTGGCGACAGCGTTGCAAACGGATATGGCAGAGTTGAGGCACCCGAATATAACTATGGCGATATATTAGCCGATTATTACAATGGTACAGTTGTAAATTATGCCGTTACAGGCGATACCAGCGCAGATACTCTCAAAACTGCAAAAAATCTCACTGCTGACCAGAAAAAAGCTCTTACTGATGCAGAATATATTGTCATCTCAACAGGCGGCAACGATATTTCACGTTATGCACTTAATTTCCTCGTTGATTTCTGTGCACAGAACAACCTTCTTGCAGACGGCGTGACAGCTGATTCAATTCCGAAGGATCTTGGCATCAGCGAATATCTTACTGTATTTGACATTGAAAAAATGCAGAAGTTCGCTCTTGGCAATCTTTCCAACTCTCTTGCTCTCCTGTCAGCCATCAACACGCTTTCAAACCAGATTCGTGTAAATAATCAGGCATACAAGGGAATTATCCAGAACAGCATCATTCCGAATATCAATGAGACTGTTGCTGCCATCAAGGCTGTTAATCCGAATGCTCAGATCATTGTTCAGAATGTCTACCAGCCTGTACAGCTTTCGCCTGCATTTATAACCTCTGCTCTCGGCAGTTCAACAACATACACATCTGTTATCAATACTCTCAGAATTGAGCTTGAAAACATCATGGCAACATTCAATACAGAGCTTGAAGCCGCAGGTACTGAAAACGGCTTTAAGGTTGCTGACGTTCTCACTGAATTCACTGCTATGGGAACAGAAGAAAAGAGCGCTTCCAATCCTGGACACGCCGCATACTTCATCAATATCGAACAGGAACAGGAAAAGATAGACTATCATCCGAACCAGAAGGGACAGCTTGCAATTGCCGCTGAAATTATTGATATTATCGGCGAAAAGCATACCGACCTCGGACTTCTCTCGGATATTTTCGAGAGTCTTCCGGACAAGGCAAATTACCCTGCCGCTGCATTAAAGACTTATCAGGCTGCCGCAGGTGATATCAAACTGGGTGATGTCAACGTTGACTCTAAGGTAGATGCCCGTGACGCTTCCATGGTTCTTACCGAATATGCCCAGACCTCTGCAAACAAGCCCGCACAGCTCAAGGCAAGACAGTATACTGCCGGAAAAGTTAACAAAGACGATAAGCTTGATTCCCGTGATGCTTCACTCATC
Organism: Ruminococcus sp.; assembly: GCA_024403995.1. GTDB lineage: Bacteria > Bacillota > Clostridia > Oscillospirales > Ruminococcaceae > Ruminococcus. The sequence goes on along the minus strand of JAKSQT010000074.1, from coordinate 192 downwards.
CTCGGTTTCTATGCACAGGCTTCCGCAGGCGGCACTGATGATATCAATGAATTCCTTGCTTCAAAGGAAAAGTAATCCGGATTTAATATAAAAAAGTCACTTCTGAATCAGCAATGGTGCTTATATAAAAATTTGGTTCTTTATCGGGGCAAACCTTTCTGAGGAAAGGTTCTTCCCCGAACCCCTTTCCAA
>JAKSQT010000073.1 GCA_024403995.1 Ruminococcus sp. | reverse complement strand
TCATCACCGGCTATTATAGCAAACGCACTGTTTCCGGGATTCACATACTTTCCCACACATTTCACGCTCCTTTCCTGTACCACAGATATTATACCATGCCACGGGCTATATTTCAATTTTATTGCCTCCTGATTAACAAAATTATTCATTGACATTTTCCGTTCTTTAATGTACAATAATTCCAGCATTTAATCCAAAATTCTTCAGGAAAGAGGTAAACTATGAAATTTAAAACCAAAGCTTCCCCGGGCGCATACGATTTCACAGGCAAACTGCCGTTGAAGCAGGCTATTCCTCTCGGCTTGCAGCACGTTCTTGCGATGTTTGTCGGAAATCTTACTCCGCTGCTCATCATCACCGGAACATGCGGAATTGTCGGAAATGAATTTGAAGGGCTGAAGATCAGTCTTCTGCAGAACGCAATGATAATTGCAGGAGTCGTAACACTTATCCAGCTTTTCAGCATCGGACCGATAGGCGGAAAGGTTCCGATCATCATGGGCACTTCGTCAGGATTTATCGGAGTTTTCAATTCTGTTGCCGGAACTATGGGCGGAGGCATCATCGCCTACGGAGCAATTATGGGAGCTTCGCTGATCGGCGGTATTTTTGAGGGCATTCTCGGATTCTTTCTTAAACCGCTCCGAAAATTCTTCCCGGCAGTCGTGACCGGAACGGTCGTTCTTTCAATAGGCTTAAGTCTTATCTCAGTCGGTGTAAACTCCTTCGGCGGCGGAAACAACGCAAAAGATTTCGGCTCAGTTGAAAATCTTCTTCTTGCACTTTTTGTTCTTATAGTCATTCTTGTAATGAAGCACAGCAAAAATGCATTTTTACGCAACACTTCAATACTCATCGGCATCGTGGCAGGTTACATAGCTGCAAGTATCATGAGCCTTGTACTCGATACAACTGCTGTTACTGCAGATAATGTGGAATACACAAAATCATGGGTAATAAACTGGAGCAAAGTTTCAGAAGCAAGCTGGTTTGCCATCCCTGATATCCTTCCTGTTAAACCTGTTTTTGATATGAGAGCCATAGCTCCTGTTATTATCATGTTTATTGTAACTGCAGTTGAAACTTTAGGTGATATTTCAGGTGTTGTCGTTGGCGGTATGGACAGAGAAGCTACTGACAAGGAGCTTTCAGGCGGTGTTATCTGTGATGGTGTCGGATCAAGTCTCGCAGCACTTTTCGGTGTTCTTCCTAACACTTCATTCAGCCAGAATGTTGGTCTTGTATCCATGACAAAGGTAGTAAACCGAAAAGCACTTGCAACAGGCGGCGTATTCCTCATTCTCAGCGGTCTTATTCCAAAGCTCGGAGCGATCATCTCAATTATGCCGCAGTCCGTTCTCGGCGGTGCAGCTGTTATGATGTTCTCATCCATCGTAATAAGCGGTATTCAGCTTATTACACGTGAACCGCTCACAGCAAGAAATCTCAGCATTATTTCAGTTTCTCTTGGTCTTGGCTATGGTATTGGAGCAAATCCTTCAATACTTAACAATGCACCTCAGACATTAGCACTTATCTTCGGCGGTTCAGGCATCGTTCCTGCAGCACTCGTTGCAATTCTTCTCAATATTCTTCTTCCGAAGGAAAAAACAGCCAAAGCTGATGTAAACTCTGAAGAAGCAGAAGAAGAAACAAAAAAGGAGCAGACTGTTTAACAGCCATACTCCTGTAATCTTAAAATATCCTCACGGGTATCAATATCCATTAGTTCATATGCATTCCGGATGCTGATGTATTTCAGCATTTCGGGATGTTTTTTTATTATATGATTTCCGCCCTTGCCCTGCGGAAGAGTCATAAGCTCATTATACAGCTTTTCAGGAAAAGCTACCGGAGCTCCGGCAGTTTCGTCATACTTCGGACGAATACAGTACGCCTTCTGTGAAGCAGCAGAAACTGCGAGCGACTGCAGAGTTTCAGCCGAAAGAAGAGGCTGATCTGCAGGACAGAACACACACGAATCAGTATCCGACATAAACTGTATGCCTATCCTGATCGTATCACTTCTGTAAGGCTGGTCATGAACAATTACCTCAACACTGTTTTCACGGCAGATCCGGGCAACGCTTTCATGCCTTGTTACAACGACCCTCTTCGCAAAAATATTTTCAGAAGCTTTAAGAATATGAGTTATCAGCGGCTTTCCTTTAAAATCAGCAATAAGCTTATTTCCGCCGAAACGTTTTCCCTCACCTGATGCCATGATCACAAGCCCCGCATTTCCGAAAGGTCTGTCAAGATCAGTTACAAAGACATCTTCTCTTTCGGTAAGCTCTTTAAGAAAAGGGATCTCCTGCTTTCTTACAACAGCAATAACACGTCTGGATCCGAACAGATTTCTTAATTCATCGCAGTATTCACTGCACTGAGCATCAAGATATCCTATCTCATCAATTACTGCAAATTCACTTTCGCTTTCAGCGCATCTTCTTAATGCTGATATTCCTGTTCCGAGAAATCCTTCTGCACAGACAGCCATACGGTTTTCCTGACCTTCAGATTCCGGACGGAATACACCTATCACTGTTTCTTTTCCCGAAGCCTTATCATACAGATAAACAGCTTTGCCCTTTTCAGCACGAGTGCTTATATCCACACCGGCAAGTGAATTAATGAGAGTGCTTTTTCCGCTTCCGCGGCCGCCGGTAATTATCAGATGTTTTTTACCGCTGCTGCGGAAAGAATTCATCAAAGAGCTTTTGTTCAGCAGACATGCAGGCATTTCGATATTCTTCATATTTTTTCAGCCACTCCTTTCCCTGTTCGGTAAGGCAGCTTCCTCCGCCCGAGGTCCCGCCTGTTTTCCTTAAAGTAAGAGGAAAACCAAGCACCTCTTCTGCTCGCTTTAACATTTTCAGAGCTTTTGTATATGCCATTTCCATTGACAAAGCAGCTGAACGCAAAGAACCTGTTTCTTCAACAAGACATAACAGTCTGTACGGTCCTTCACCGAAAAATTTATTTCCGTCATCATCAAGCAGAGTAATTCTTAAATGTGTTCGCATATCCTATTCCTTTACAAGTACAAACTGACTTTTTCCGTTTTTTCCTGTGCATTTATGTACGCTCAGCGGACCGTATATTTCAGAAAGCTGATCTTCAATTTCAGAAAAACTCATTTCTGCCGGATCGATCTCTGAAATAACTGTTCCGTCCTTCATGAGAAGTATTTTTGTACAGACATTGAGTGCAAGCTGCGGATCGTGAAGAGTGACAACTGCAGCACACGGTCTCTGAACAGTTATATTTTTTACCGCTTCAAGCATACGGTATCGTCCGCCGAAATCAAGTGCACTTTCAGGTTCATCCATAAGCATCAGCCTGCTTTCCGTTACCATTGAACGTGCAAGTATGCAAAGCTGTTTCTGTCCTTCACTCAGATGCAGATAATTGTCGTCCGCTCTGCCTTCAAGTCCGGCAAACGAAAGCATTTCCTTTGCCTTTTCACGCATTTTTGAGTTCGGAGCTTCAAAAAGCTTAAGTTCAGGGTTAAATCCCATAAGAACAGCATCAAGTACGGAAATATCAATTGAAATACCGCTTCTCTGCGGAATATAGCTGCAGATCCGGGCAAGCTGTCTGGTACTGAGATCATTTATGTTCTGACCACAGATCTCGATCTTTCCGCTGAATTTGATTATTCCGCATACAGCTCTGAGCAGAGTAGTCTTTCCGCATCCGTTTACACCAAGAAGTCCGGTAACAGAATGTTCATTTACTGAAAACGAAACGTTACTGATGATATTTTTTTTACCGTATCCTGCACTTATTCCCGACGCTGAAAGAATCATCCCGCTCATTGAACATTCCTTCCTTTCAGTGTCAGAAATATCAGAAGCGGCACTCCGATAAGACTTGTAAAAATACTTACCGGCAGCTCAGTCTGCGCAGCGCTTCGTGCAAGTATATCAGCACTGCAAAGGATAATACCACCTGTAAGACCGCTGAAGACCATAGTTATCATACGGTTGCTTTTCGTTATCAGTCTTGAAATATGCGGTGCAATAAGTCCTGTAAAGCTTATAAGGCCTGTAAGACTTACAACAGCTGAAACCGCAAGAGTTGCAAGCAGAAGAATAACAAGCCTGATCTTTCCGACACTTACACCGAGCATTTTTGCTTCTCCCTCATCGGCAGAAAGAAGAACAGTCTGACGGTGCAGAAGCAGAAGCATAATCATAACCACAGCGCAGATGATCAGATTTGCACCGATCCTGTACGAGGTGACACTCGCCAGACTTCCCATGATCCAGTATTCGATGGAAGCAAGTTCACGGTCAGGGTCGGCTGTGATCTTCAGACACATAAGCGCCGTCTGGGCAAGTGCATGCACTGCAATACCGGCAAGAACTATAGTACTCTTTTTTCCTGTTTTATCAGCTGATGAAAGCAGAACTGCAAGGCACACGGCTGAAACTGCTCCCGCAAAGGATGATGCTGTAACTGCGTTTGCACTTCCGAACCATAGTATTCCTGCAGCTGCACCCAGGCTTGCACCTGATGATACACCGATGATATCAGGCGAAGCAAGCGGATTTCTGAAAACGGTCTGATAGACAAATCCGCATATTCCGAGAACTGCACCCCCGGCAACAGCAACGACAGTACGGCTGAGCCGGAGAGTATAGAATACTTTTTTCTGCATTTCATCACCGCTGATGATCTTTTCAAAGGAAAGTTCATATTTTCCGACCATCAGGCTTTTTACAGCAACTGCGGCAAGCAGAATTATCAGTACTGCAGCTGTGATCTTATTCCGCTTCGCTGTAGCTGAAGCCATAGAATTCACTGTAAAATCCGTCAATGATCTCATTGCATTTCTGCTCACTCATTTCATCCGGATGAAGAACGGAAGCTGCCCAGACAGAACCAAGTATTCCGCTCGGAACAGGGCTGTCCCATGCCTCTGCTTTTCCCGGGAGCTTATAAACTTTATTGTTCTTAACAGCTGAAACTTCTGCAAGACTTTCATCGTTTAAAACATCATCAGCTGAATATTCTGCATCAGATGCTATGATAATGTATTCAGGATCCCATGCAAGAACATCCTCATAGCTTACTTCTGCCCAGTATGTATCTGTAATCTCATCAGCAGCATTTTTTCCGCCTGCAAGCTTTATCATATCTGACTGATACATAGCTGAACCTGCTGTTGAAAGGAATGATGAATTTCCGGCAAGGTAAACTGTCGGTGCTTCGCCTGAAACTGCTTCAAGCTCTGACCTGACTGTATCAGTATATTCTTTGAGTTTGTCTGCATTTGCCTTTGTATCTGTTGCAGCAGCAATGATACCGATCATCTCGTCAAGCTGTTCTGAAGTTTCAGGATCAACGAGAATTACATCAATATCAAATTTTTCAAGATCTTCAGCAGCACTCTTAAGCTTGACCGGGAGAATAACAAGATCAGGAGCAAGTGCGATACAGCCTTCAAGGTCAAATTCCTTTGCTGTACCTACATTAGGAAGATCAATAAGTTCAGGTGCACTGAGCCTGTAGATAGCACGCTTGTCTGCCTTTGCTTCGATCCCCGTAAGTTTATCCCTGAGACCAAGTGAAATAAGTGCACTTGTTGATATATAGTATCCGCTGACAAGTTTTTCAGGTTTTTTCTCAATAACCACTTCCCTGCCTGCCTGATCAGTGATCGTAAGCGGATAAACAGAGGCTGTCTGATCTTCAGCAGAAGGCTCTGTTTTATTATCTTCATCTGTATCAGCTGATGCTGTTGTTTCTGCAGGAACAGCATCTGAGTCATCTGCCTGTGTCTGAGCTGAAGTTGTTACGGCTGCTTCTGTTTCCACAGATGATGATGACTGTGATGAGTCTGTTGAGTCGGTTTTTGCACATGATGCAAATGAGAGCATAACTGCTATGCCCGAGATTAATGCGATTAATTTTTTCATTTTCAAAAGATCCTTTCCTAAAACCGTTGTATCTTTAAAACAACAACGCAATTATACCACATTGCGCTTTACATAGTCAAGGCTCCATGATATAATGAAAGACATAAAGCACGAAAGCGGGAGAAATGCTTATGATAACTATTAAGGAGTATATAAAAGCTGAGAGTCTTGAACAGGCTTATGAGCTTAATCAGAAGAAAAAGAACAAAATAATAGGCGGCATGCTTTGGCTTAAAATGGGAAGCGGAATGATCGATACTGCAATCGATCTCTGCGGCCTTGGACTTGATAAAACAGATGAAACTGAAAATGAATTTATAATAGGAGCGATGACCACGCTTCGCACACTTGAAACTCATGAAGGGCTTAACGAATACACAAACTATGCATTCAAAAGAGCCTTTGAAAACATAGTAGGCGTACAGTTCCGCAATCTTGCAACGATCGGCGGAAGCTTATGGGGACGCTACGGCTTTTCGGATGTTCTGACACTTCTTATGTCTCTTGACTGCAGTGTTGAGCTTTACAAGGGCGGGATCGTTCCGATCGCACAGTTTGCTTCCATGAAACCTGACAGAGACATAATCGTAAGAATAATAATAAAAAAGGTAAAAGGAAGCTTTACATACAGTGACATGAGGATACAGAGCACTGATTTTCCTGTGCTGAACTGTGCGGTCTCATATTTTGACGAAATGTGGAGATGTTCTGTCGGAGCAAGACCTCACAAGGCAGTTTTAATAAAAGATGAGAACATGATCCTCTCTGAAAAGCCAACTGCTGAGCAGGCAGAAGCTTTTGCAAAAACCGTTGCGGAAAAGGTAAGCTTCGGATCAAATATGCGCGGCAGTGCACAGTACAGAAAAAGACTTGCTGAGGTACTCATAACAAGATTACTTACCGGGAACGGAGGCAGTGAACAATGAACATCAGACTGAAATTAAACGGTAAGGTCATTTCAGAAGATATTGAACCTGACCTTCTTCTTATTGATCTTGTCAGAAAGCACGGCTGCAAAAGTGTGAAGCGCGGATGTGAAACTGCAAACTGCGGACTTTGCACGGTTATCATGAACGGAAAGCCTGTACTGTCATGCTCTGTACTTGCTGCAAGAGCAGACGGACAGGAAGTATTTACACTTGAAGGACTTCAGAATGAAGCCTCTGAGTTCATCGACTTTATTGCACAGCAGGGAGCTGACCAGTGCGGCTTCTGCAATCCCGGATTTGTTATGAACACGATAGCACTTCTGCGTGAAAATCCGGATCCGACAGATGATGAGATCAGGGCTTTTCTGAGCGGAAACCTCTGCAGATGCTCAGGCTATGAAGGCCAGCTTCGCGGAATAAGAAATTATCTTGACAGCCGAAAAGGCGGTGATATATAAATGGAAAAAAAGGATTACAGAGTAGTCGGAAAGGCAATACCGAAAAAGGACGCGCATCAGCTTCTTCTCGGAAAGCCTGTATACACTGACGATATAACCCCTGACGATGCACTTGTTGTAAAGCTTCTGAGAAGTCCGCATGCAAACGCTGTTGTCAGCGAAATAAAGACCGATACAGCAAAAAAAGTTCCGGGGGTAGTTGATATCTTCACATGGGAGGACGTCCCGAAAAATCGTTTTGCAATTGCGGGACAGACTTATCCTGAACCATCACCCTATGACAGACTTATTCTTGACAGACATATCAGATTTGTCGGTGAACCTGTCGCAATTATTGCCGCTGAAAATGAAAAGGCCGCACTGAAGGCAATGAAGCTGATAAAGGTAAAATATGATGTTCTTGAGGCAGTACTTGATTTCAGGACTTCAAAGGACAGCCACGTTCTTGTTCATCCTGAGGAAGACTGGTTTCCTCCGTGTCAGGTAGGCGGAGACAATAAACGTAATCTGGCTGCCAGCGGTGAAAATCATGACGGTGACGTTGATGCAGTTCTTTCAGACTGTGATATCGTGATAGAACACACCTATCACACAAAAGCCTTTGATCAGGCTATGATGGAGACCTTCCGCACATACACAGAGCTTGACAGATACGGAAGACTTCACGTTATATCTTCAACTCAGATCGTTTTCCACTGCAGAAGGATCCTGTCAAATGCACTTGGGATCCCGAAGAATATGATAAGAGTTGAAAAGCCGAGGATCGGCGGAGGATTTGGTGCAAAGCAGACCGCTGTAAGTGAGGTATACCCTGCTTTTGTTACAATGAAGACAGGCCGCCCTGCGATGATCATCTTCACAAGAGAGGAAAGTCACATTGCAGGCTCACCGCGTCACGAAATGGAGATCACTCTCCGTCTCGGTGCAGACAATGACGGAACGATCCGTGCCATAGATCTGTATACACTTTCAAACACCGGTGCTTACGGTGAACACGGACCGACCACTGTAGGACTTTCAGGTCATAAATCAATACCGATGTATTCCGGTTCACTTGAAGCATATCGTTTCAGCTATGATGTTGTATATTCAAACACTCTTGCAGCCGGTGCATACAGAGGTTACGGTGCAACTCAGGGAATATTTGCAGTCGAATCTGCTGTAAATGAGCTTTCAGAAAAGCTTGGTATCGACCCGACAGAAATACGACTCAAAAACATGGTACGTGAAGGAATGGTCATGCCTTCCTATTACGGAGAAACGGCAAATGCCTGTGCTCTTGACAGATGCCTTGAGCACTGCAGGGAAATGTTTGAATGGGAAAAGAAATATCCTGTTCGTGACATGGGTAACGGAAAGGTACGCTGTGCAGGTGTTGCAATGGCAATGCAGGGCTCAGGTATCTCAAACGTGGACGTAGGCTCAGCAACAGTAAAGCTGACTGAGGACGGCGGATACATTCTCATTATCGGTGCAGCAGATATGGGTACAGGCTGTGACACTATCCTTGCACAGATGGCTGCTGAATGTCTCGGCTGCGATGTGGACAAGATCTCAGTCTTCGGTGCTGATACAGATGCTTCACCTTATGATTCCGGATCATATGCTTCCTCAACGACATACATTACAGGAAAAGCAGTGGAAAATGCCTGTGAAAAGCTGAAAAAGGAACTCTGTGCAATTGGTGCGGAAATAGCCGGCTGTCCTGCTGAGGAAATGCAGTTTGATGAAGGTGAGGTAGTTCATCTCCCTACAGGCAAAAGGATCCCGCTGAGTGATATAGCCTACAAATGTCAGTGCTTCAGCGAACGTACTGCAGAGGCAACAGCCTCACACAGCTCCCCTGTTTCCCCTCCGCCTTTTATGGTCGGAATGGTCGAGATAGAGCTTGACAGACTGACGGGACACGTTAAGATCATAGACTATATGGCAGTTGTTGACTGCGGAATTCCTGTAAATCCTGCACTTGCAAGGATACAGGCAGAGGGCGGTATCGCACAGGGAATAGGACATACGCTGTTTGAAAATCTTTCGTTTATGGAAAACGGCGGTCTCATCGAAAAGGATCTTATGCAGTACAAAATTCCGACAAGACTTGATGTCGGAAAGCTGAAAGTTGAGTTTGAACACAGCAATGAACCGACGGGTCCTTTCGGAGCCAAATCCATCGGCGAAATAGTTATCAATACTCCTGCACCTGCACTTGCCCATGCGATCTACCGTGCAACAGGAGTATGGCACAGAGAGCTTCCGATAACACCTGAAAAAATAGCTTTCGGAATTGATTAAGATATAATAATTATTATACAAGGCAATATAAATATAATAATATATAGTGAACGCAGGAGGTACACTATGAATTTTTTAGAGGAAAGAATTTGTAAAGACGGAATAGTCAAGGAAGGAAACGTCCTTAAAGTTGACAGTTTCCTGAATCATCAGATGGATACCGCTCTCTTCAAACAGATGGGCGAGGAATTCAAAAAGCGTTTTGCAGGAAAAAATATAAACAAGATACTTACGATCGAGGCATCAGGTATCGGTATTGCCTGCATAGTGGCAATGTATTTTGATGCTCCTGTGGTTTTTGCAAAGAAATCAAAGAGCATTAACATCGACGGAGACATGTATATCGCTGAGGTAGAATCATTTACTCACAAATGCAAAAACCAGGTCATCGTTTCAAAGAAATTTCTCGGACCTGATGACCACGTACTTATTATTGATGATTTTCTTGCAAACGGATGTGCACTGCAGGGTCTGATCTCAATTGTAAGCCAGGCCGGCGGTACTGTTGAAGGAATCGGGATCGCCATTGAAAAGGGCTTCCAGTCAGGCGGTACTGTTATAAGAAACCTCGGCTACCAGCTTGAATCACTTGCAATAGTTGATTCAATGGATGCACAGACAGGTAATATTACATTCAGAGAGCAGAAACAGAAATAAAAAGAAAAACTCCCGCCGGTACATTCGCCGGCGGGAGTTTTATTGAACGAAATAATAAATTATAATTATAGTGAACGTCAAAATAAATTTGACTTTCACTATAATAATCTTATTAATATTGCCTTGCACATCCGCTAACTACGTTAGCTCCGTGCATATCGGCTAATAGTAAACGACAAATAAAGCAGCCTGCGGAAATCGTATCAATACATATCGCTGAGAGAAAACAG
>JAKSQT010000072.1 GCA_024403995.1 Ruminococcus sp. | reverse complement strand
TATCCGAGCGGCTCGACTATCACTACCTTGTATTCATCGTTCAGTTCCTTCGCAAGCGAATCAAAGGTATAATGCACCGAACCATAAGCAAACCCTGGCAGAAGTACAGCGACCTTATCCGAGTTGCTGTCATAAAGCGTGTAATTTATTTTATCGCCGTTCTCGGTAGTATGATACTCTCCGTAGGCATTTGAAAAGTGTTCTCTATCCTTTTTGCTCATCACATGATGCCATACAGAAGTTATCAGGAGAAACAATATAATCAGTATCAGAAGTCCGAGCAATACCTTTCCTGTGATTTTCAACGCTTTTTCATATGATTATGTTCCCCTCAATGTAATAATACTTATTTTCATGAGCAAGTCAAATGCTTACAATATACAGACATTATACCAAATACTATTGAAAAAGTCAATCGTCTGAAAAGAAAAGCCTTATCTCTGCATTGACAGGGATAAGACTCTCTCAATCATCAATTATGCTTTTAAGCCTGTTTTTTCTTCAAATTCGGCAACAGTCATGTTAGCTCTCTTAGCGGCATCAGTGACCGTAAGGATGCCGTCCTTCACAAGAGAAATCATTGCTTCAAGAAATCCCTTAACTTCGCCAATTGCAATGTTGTCATTCCTCATATCTTCAATCGCCTTGCACATATCCACCTCATCCTTTCCTGTTTCAAAGTGCAGCTCTGAACCTGTTACAATATTGATAACATCTGCTGTTTTACGGGAAATATGCTTGAAGGTGTCATCACTATGGATCACATCATCCAGCTTTTCCTTATCTTTGGAATATTTAATGAATTTTAATAGCTCACGCAGCTCTGTATGGAACTGCTCAAAATGTTCATCATCGATCTCAGCAGGAGCGACCAGATTGATCTTGTAGTCTGGAACAAATCGCAGGATCGCCTCATCGTCAGTATACAGCATATCATGAATGGATCTTGGTGCATTCCACTCATCAGCACCGAAGTAAACGACCAACGTGATCACGGGGTGCAGTCTGTCCGTCTGATAGAAGCCGGACAGAAATTCCGCATTTGTTTCCGGTCTGTCTTTATTCTTCCTGTGTTCCTTTGCGGTAAATTCTACCTACTTTGTATACTCTATCATATCATACAAGCCGTTCTTAATGGGCATTGCATAGTGAAGCTCCGACTGATTCTCCACACCGAGCAGAAGATATGTTGCCTTATCATCGCTCATAGCTGCATAGAGCTTCATCACATCACGGAGTTTCTGAATCGCCATAAGGTGTTCGTCACTGTACGGCAGAGCGATCTCTGTTGTATCCAAGGGCTTTAACCGTTCGGGAACAATGACCTCATGTCCGCCATAGATATAGAAATTGAACAAGTCCGCAAAAGTCGCATTGTCACTCATGTAGTCCTTGGTTACTGTGTCCTTGTCAGCCATCGGTATCACGCTCCTTCCTTAGTATTATTATAGCATTTTTCCCCATAACTGTCAAGGAGAATATCGGCTATTTCGGGGTATTTGATAGCGTTCACTCCTGAACCTCACGCATCAAAGCCACACCGTCCTTGAAACCGACCTTGTAAGCGACTCTCATTTCGGCAGCGGCAGTATCGCTCACGCAGTCGAGAATCTTGTGGAATACATCAATCTGCTTCTCACTCAGAGAGTTTTCAAACGGAATGTAGAGCTTGTTGAACTCGTCCGAGAACTCAGCAGCGTGAATATCGCCCACACGGAGATTGTAAATCATATCGATCATTGTAAGCACCCTTTCGGTAATTTTTTAGCTTGCTGTACCTGTCTTACAATGTTTGTCTGAAAACTTCTTTATGCCTACTGTCGTAAGTCTCAGGGTATGAAACAGCTCATGGCAGGTCTTGGACTTATCCTCCTTGCAATTATCCTTGTTCCTGTACTCCAGAACATGATGACAGGTGCAGTATAATCTGACACACTGAAATCATGGAATGAGAAAAGCGTAATGAACGGCTGAACGCTGTAAAAATCATGCCGTAAATATAAACGAAAGGTCGCTCATGCGGTGGGAGCGGAGGGTTAACGAGCGATAAAACAGAATGGGAATCAATATCGGTTACTTGACAGCAAACCGAACAAGTGCAGGAGATGAGGTCTATACACCATTTTATGCGGTAGAACCGCTAAAGGAGTTTCTTCCGAAAGACAAGAAGATATGGTGTCCGTTTGATGAAGAATGGAGTGCATTCTATCAGTATCTTTCGGAACAGGGTTATGAGGTAGAGCGAAGCAGTCTGAAAGACAAAAAGGATTTTTTCAAGTTTGAACCTGAGAATTGGGACATTCTTGTATCAAATCCGCCGTTTTCAAAGAAAAATGAAGTTCTGAAACGAGCTTTTTCTTTTCAGAAGCCGTTTGCTCTGCTTCTTCCTGTGAACAGTATTCAGGGCAAAGCAAGATTTCAGATATTCAATAATGAGATCCAGATGCTCACTTTCGATGCAAGAGTAGACTATCATACACGGCAGAATATGGAGTGTACCACAAAAGGCAATCATTTTGGTTCTGCCTACTTCTGCCGTGACCTACTCCCCACAAAACTTGAACTTCGGCAGCTCGTCAAATATGACAGACCTTTAGTCACACTCTCGGACGGAGGTGATGAATAATGGGAGTAATCAGCGATGCGATAGATGCACTTGAGGATTGGTGTAAAGACTTATTCAAGGACGGCATCAAATCTCAGTTTGACAGCATTTCCGACTTACTGACCGATACCTTTGCACAGACAACAGGCTCAGGCGGCAGCGGCGGACTTGTATCTACCTATCTGACAGGACATCCTGCCAATTTCAACGGCGGTGTTTCAGGTGGTACAACGATATGGTCAACTATCGAAACGCTATGTAATAACGTAGTTGTCCCGATTGGCGGATTTATTCTGACTATCATTCTTCTGAATGAACTATGTCAGATGGTCATTCGAGGGAACAACTTCAAGGACTTTGATGATTCGATATTCATTAAATGGATCATCAAAGCCTTATGCGGTGTAATACTGGTAGCCAATACATATTACATCGCATCAGCACTATTTTCGTTTGGCACAAATGTATGTTCCAATGGACTATCCACACTATTCGGGACCGGAGACTATCTATCTTCCACGCTCTCGATCAATCGTTCGGCACTCAGCGGACTGAATCTCGGAGAGCTGATGACTGTGTGGTTTATATCCCTGATCGTTCATCTTGGGGTGCTGATACTGATTGTTGCTATCGTTATCACACTTGCAAGCCGTATCATTGAGGTATTTATGTATCTCAGCATTGCACCTATCCCTATGGCAACCATGATGGACAGCGGAGAATGGGCTTCTATCGGTAAAAACTGGATAAAACAGCTTCTTGCTCTTTCGTTCCAGGGTTTCTTTATCATAGTGGCACTTGGTATTTTCAAGACATTGTTCAGCAATGCAATCGTTGCTCTGAACGCAAGTACAGACGGCGTTATTATGCAAATGGGCTTGCTTCTTGGCTATACTGCGGCACTTATCTTTACAATTCTTCGTACAGGGGCTATCTCAAAAAGTGTGTTCAATGCGCACTGACAAGGACAAGATCGGAGGTTTTATGGCACATTATGTACCGATCCCAAAGGATTTGAACGATATCAAAGAAAAGTTCATCATGGGATTTACAAAAAGACAGGTAATATGCTTCGGAATCGGTCTTGTTCTTGGTGCGCCTGTGTACTTTATCACAAGAGCATCTATCGGAATGTCGGGAGCAATTTTCGCAATGGGTGCGGTCGCTGCACCTGCGATACTCTGCGGCATTTATAAGAAAAACGGAGTGTTCTTGGAAAAACAGGTCAAATTTATGCGTGAATACTTCACAAGACCACGAAAGCGATATTACCGAACATTCAACATTTTCGCTGCTGTCGAAAGGCAGAGCGAATACAACAAAATCAAAAAGAAGCTGAGAGATGCCGAAAGAAAAGGCTGACGGCTTACTTATATATAGTATAACTTTCGGTGTCTCCGCTTTATAAAAACGGAGGTCACTATGGGCTTTAGAAAGAAAAATGCCAAAACAAAGGGAAACAGAAAAGCGGAAGCTTCTGTTGTCCTGGGCAAGCCTGCCTCACAGCTTACAAAAGAGGACAAAAAAATATTAGCCGCAAGACTGGCTGAAATCAGGCACGAAAACGGCGGAAATGCTACGGTACAGAATACACTTCCTTTTCTGTGTATGCACCGTGACGGAGTTTGTCAGGTATCAGAAAATTTCTTTTCTCTGACGGTACAGTTTTTCGATGCCAATTACACCATTGCGGAATTTGATGAACAGAACAGCATTTTCAGTAAATACTGTGATGTTATCAATCTTTTCGACAATACGATCAAATTTCAGCTTACCTTTGAGAATCAGAACAGGTCAAAGGAAAAGCTCATTAAAACGGTGCAGATACCCGAACAGGACGATGATTTCAACGATATCCGCAAGGAATACAGTGAAATGCTCACTGATAAACTGCTGAAAGGCAGCAATGGTCAGTCAGCTCGTAAGTTTCTGACATTCGGTATCGAAAGCACTTCTTACAAAGCGGCAAGAGCAAAGCTCATGTCAATAAAAAATGACGTAATCAAGGGCTTCAAAGCTTTTGGAGTTGAAGCAGAACTGCTTGACGGCAGACAGCGGCTTGAAGCGATGTATTACGCCATGAATCCTTACAGAAATTCCCCATTCGTATTCGATTGGGATACAATGCTTCATGCAGGAATGGATACCAAAGACTTTATCAGTCCGCCTTCACTCAAATTCAATAAACAGGATTTTGAAATCGGCAATGCCTTTGGTGCTGTATGGGGTATGAACATTCTTGCAGGAGAGCTTCCTGATGAGATACTCAAAGACTTTCTTGAAATGCAGAACCTTTTCTGCGTAAACATTCATGTTGAGCCGCTGGATCAGGTCGATGCATTGCGATTTGTCAAGAAAAAGCTCACGAATGTAGAGCAAATGAAAATCGACGAACAGAAAAAAGCTTCACAGTCAGGCTATGATCCTGACATTCTGCCTCTTGCAATCAAAATGTATATCGAGGACATTGAAAAGCTTCTCGGTGATCTGAACAGCAAGAATGAACGACTTTTCCATATCAGCATTTCGCTGAGAGCCTATGCAAAATCAAAGAAAGAGCTGAAACTTCTTTCTGAGATGCTGAAAAGAACGTGTCAGAAGAACAACTGCATGATGTTCCCGTATGATTATCGTCAGGAACAGACGTTTGTTTCGACACTTCCGCTTGGCTATAACGCTATCCCTGTATCGAGAGAAATGCACACCAGCGGTATTGCGATTTTTGTTCCGTTCACGACAAAAGAGCTTTTTCAGGACGGAAAGGCTACCTACTACGGCATCAATACGCTGTCAGGCAATATGATTCGTGCGAACCGTGCAAGGCTGAAAAATCCGAACGGTCTGATTCTCGGAACGCCGGGTGCAGGAAAGAGTTTCAGCGTCAAACGTGAAATCCTCGACTGTTTCCTTACAACACTCGATGATATTATCATCTGCGATCCTGAAGGAGAATATTTTCCGCTTGTACAGGCACTTCACGGACAGCTTATTCGTATTGCATCGAACAGCGAACATCATGTAAATCCTATGGATATTACCATTGATGACTATCTCATGAGCAATCCAATGGAAGTCATTGCGAATAAGTCCGACTTTCTTATCTCCCTTTGCGAGATCATTGTCGGCGGCAGATACGGACTTTCCGCTGAGGAACGCTCGGTCATTGATAAATGCGTTCAGCGTATTTACAAGCAATTCATTGAAAATGAGCCGACTGCGGACAAAATGCCGCTTCTCTCCGATTTACAGAAAGAACTGAAAGCAGAGGGCGAAGTCGCTCTGAGAGTGGCAAATTCCCTTGAAATGTTCGTAAACGGTTCGCAGAACCTTTTCAATCACCGCACAAATATTGATATGTCAAACCGCATGATCTGTTTCGATATCAAGGAGCTTGGCAATCAGCTCAAAAAGGTTTGTATGCTGATCGTACAGGATACGGTCTGGAACAGAGTTTTTGCAAACCGTGAAAGCAAGAAAACAACTCGCTACTACATTGATGAGTTCCACTTGCTTCTCAAAGAAGAACAGACGGCAAAGTATTCCGCTGAGATCTGGAAGCGTTTCCGTAAATGGGGCGGTGTGCCGACGGGCATCACGCAGAATGTAAAGGACTTGCTTTCTTCTTCTGAGGTCGAAAATATCTTTGACAACTCGGACTTCGTGTATATGCTCAATCAGGCTGCCGGTGACAGAGACATTCTTGCCGAAAAGCTTCACATTTCAAAGGAACAGATGAAGTATGTCACAAATTCAGGTGCAGGCGAAGGACTGATTCGCTACGGCAAAGTCTTACTGCCGTTTACGGATAAGTTCCCTGAAAACACACAGATGTATCGCTTAATGACAACTCGTCCGTCAGATTTGGCATAAACTGCGTAGAATGGAGGATTTATGAGCTTACAACGAAAAGAAAATAACCTCCGCAAAGCACAGAAACGCTTAGAAAAAGTCAGTAAGCGGTCAAAGCAGTTTCAGATCGACTTCCGCCGTAAGGAAAACAAAAAAGGTCGTTTCAGAACCCGTGCATATATTGTGCGTGGTGAAAAGCAATTTCACGGTAATAATCGTGGATTGCTCCATAAGTTTGCTCATGTCAGATATCGTATTACAGGCGATAAACCGTCCGTTACAAAAACGATTAAATCATGGCAGCCGAAAACGGTAAAAGGCAAACTGTTCAGGACAAATGCCCGTGCTGTAAATTTTGCAGTGCATGATGCAGGTCAGACAGCAGTTGATACGGCACTTGCTGCTGAGACTGTCGGGCTGAAAGCATCGGACATTACCCAGCGTGAAGTCCGCTATAAGCTGAAACAGAAGTATACCCGTGAAGCTGTGGACGATTATCACCGTGGCGTATTTCTCATGGGACGTTCAGCGGTCGATGCTGTCAAAGGTACACGAAATCATCTGAAAGCGAAAAAACCGTATAAGCTTGAAAAAGCAAAATTGAAAGTCAAAAAGGCTGACAATAAGCTGTATCAGGCGAAAACAGGAAAGCCAAAGCTTCATGCCAATAAAGCTGATCTGAAAAAAGCGAAGGCTGAGTATAAGGCAAAGAAAAAAGGTGCGAAATGCAAAACAAACGGCAAGTCAATCAAAAAGCTTGAACGAAAAGAGTACAAGCAGACTAAGCGTGAGCTGAAATTTGAGCGTAAACAGCTCAAAACCGAAAACAAGTTCCGTACAAAAGCTTTGAAAAATCAGCGAAAAATCGCAAAGCTCAGTAAGCCGGGACTGCTTGTTTTGAAGCCTGCAAGTTATACGGCAGGTCGGATGAAAGCATCTGCCTGGCAGAAAGCAGTCAATGAAGATACGGACAATGATGTTCTTCACGCACTCGATTCTGCCAAAAGGCGTGTTGTCGAACCGGCAAAACAGAAAATCAGCAAGCCGCAGCGTTTGCAGAAGCATGAGAAAAAGCGTGAAAGCCTGAACGACAAGAAATTGAAGTCAGATCAGCGTCTGAACCGTCAGGAAAACAAACTGAAAGACAAGCACGACACGCACAAGAAGTCCAAAAGCACGAAAAAGAGCCGAAATGCGAAAGAAAAAGTTTCGGATGCCCTGAAAGCAGCTTGGAGCTTCGTAAAAAATGTCTATGAATCCGAAGTCAAGAAGTTTTTTCTTTGTCTGGCGATACCTGTGCTTGTGATTCTGCTTGGATTCGGGCTGTTTACTGCGATATTCTCAGCTACATCCTCAAACGGCGGTTTTACGCTCGGCACATACGCATCACAGGACTATGATCTGTCCGAAGCGGAGAAATATTACACACAGCTTGCATATAACCTGAATGAAAAGGTACGCAAGGTCGGCAATTCTTCCGACTGGAAGAACGGATTATCGGAACTTGGTGTAGATACAAGCGGTATGAAGGATACTCCTGATAACTGGATATGGGGACAGTCTGGCATTTACAATTGGACTCCGCAGTACGATTTTGACTGTTACAAGCTTTGGGCATTCCTGTGTGCATATTACTATGATTTTGATGCCGACAACGATGATATTTACTATTGGTCTTTCGGCAGCGGTACAGAAGATCTGCTTGATGAAATATTCAATTCAGAATATGAATTTGTGTCCCACTACGACAACACATCTCATTGGGAATATCGGTCGCAGTTCAACAGCCAGGGCTATTATTCCATTAACAGCAGCGGTGTGACAGGTTCATACGGATATATCGAAATCAGTTACCCTGATGCTTTGCCGTTCAGCGGATATAACAACGGAAATACGATATATTTCAGCCTTGACAACGGCGAAGTCCTGAATTACAGTGACGATTTTTCTGCAACAGGCTGGTATCTGAAACATCAGTTTGTTGATGAATATGATCCGAATGGAAACAAATACGAGGCATGGTACACCGGCGGTGAAACTTGCAGTTTCGGTATTTATGAGAATGGTGTGCTTGTGACTCCGATCCCTTATGTGATACCCGAAGAAAACTGGTGCAGTTTCCTGAAAAAGTATGATTGGGTGACGGACTGCCGTCTTTATTACAATGTAAAGCAGAAAAAGACCTTTGATGAGGTCATAACCGAAAAGCTCGGTAATATGTCCAATTCTGCCGAACGCTTACAGTATTACGGCTTATTGGTCGGTACAGACGGAACAGCCTCCATGCACGGCAATCATCAGACTTTGCATAATCTTCTGCCGGGGGCAACTGTCCGTGACTATTCCCTGAAAAGGCAGTTCGGATATGAAATGACAGGCTGGAACAATGAAAGTGAGGGTCTGTATCAGGGTATCAAGGTTTACTGCAATAACGGCGATACGCTCAAAGCACCGTTCAAATGCAAGATTTCAGAAGTAAATACCGACGAAAACAAAATCAAGCTCCGCAAGGATGATGTGGAGTATTGGTATGACGGTACAGGCAGTACAAAGCGTGATACAGAAGTCGAAATCGCAAATGCCACACTTCTAAGCGGTTTTGCTGAGGGAGATACGATAAATGACGGTCAGGAGTTTGCAAAAATAACGGCAGGAAATGTAAATTTCCATGTATATATAGACACAGACGGCTATGGTTGGGACTATATTGATCCACGACTTGTGCTGTATTAAAAACGGAGGTGCTGAATGGCTCTTTATGATGCAAAAATCGAGAGATACAGCCAAAAAGCAGAACAGCTTGAACGGAATATCAAGCGTGATACAGAGGAACGCAAACGAATACTCTCCGAAATCTCAAGACTGCGTTACCTCTCGCTCTGCGAAAGGCTGAACTGTGACGGAGAGGAATTAGAAAGCGTTCTTGCCAGAGAACATGAGCAGATTCAGAATATGAAAGCCTGCGGAATGACCGATCAGGACATTGATGAACTCGGCAAAGGCGGATATGAAGAACAAATGACTTTTTACTCTAAGGAGGACGATGATGAAAACTAAAATGTTCAGTGCCATGCTTGCGGCATTAACGCTTGCAACAGCAAGTATCGGCGGAATAACTGCTTCGGCAGAAGAAATTGCTGCATCGGAAGATGAAACAGCAGAAACAACTGCGGTCGATGAGGAAGAAAATACCGCAGAAACTACGGTAACAACTGCAAACTCAGAAACTGATCCCAATGTCACAAGTGATATTTCCAATGTGACAACCAAGACTTTGACGGACTTCTACGGTGATCCCTATTATGATACAGGCGGCAATGCTTCTCTTATCAAATCTGAAACGATCATCTGCAATACGGAAGAAATGCAGTTTATCGCTGTTACCACAAAGGACGGTCATGTATTTTATGTGCTGATAAACTATTCTGCGGAAAACAGCGAAGACCAGGTATTTTTCCTCAACAAAGTTGACGACTACGATCTCTACGCTCTGCTTTATGCAGGTGAAGAAGATGAGGACGGAAACGCAAAGTTCACTCCGCAGGAAGCAGCCGAAGCCGCTGAAAAGGCAAACGGCAGAGTTCAGTCAAATGATAACGGAACTTCCGCTGAAGCAGAAAATACTTCTGAGGACGGCGGTGAAACCAACGATACAGAAACGCAGACAACTCCTGCACCTATGAATAAAAACAGTATCTATCTTGTAGTGGGTGCGGTCGCTCTGATCGGTGTCGGTGCAGCAGTCTTTATGCTGACAAAGAAGAAGTCAAAAGGCAAGTCGGCGGTAACAGTTGAGCCTGACGAGGAAGAAACAGAGATCTTTGAGGGCGAAGATGAGGACGATATCAAGTTCTACGATAAAAATGATGATGAATAAAGAGAGGAAAACAAAATGAAAAAGATGAAGAAAATCGGTGTATGTGTGGCAGTTCTGGCAGGAGCCGCAGAAATCGCAGAGATCACTGCAAAGTCTGTTGAGAACATGAGAAAGAAATGGTTTCTCCGTGGTGTTGAAACAGGAAAGGTCATCGGCAGTATAACTGCTGCTGAGAAATTTACTCACGAAAAGACCATGATTCAGCAGAAGTATGACAAGCTCTGTGAGGAATATCATGAGCTTGAGGAAAGCTACAATGAGATGCTCGACTACTACGCTGAGGACAATGAATAACCGACTTTGAACCCATTACTATAATAATTACAGTCGTATAAATCCATGACAAGCCAGG
>JAKSQT010000071.1 GCA_024403995.1 Ruminococcus sp. | reverse complement strand
TGTAGGGGCTGGCGTCCTCGACAGCCCTTGCTTAACGAAATAATTTCGACTTTTTAAACAGACTGAGGCGGACTGATTTGTCCGCCTTTTCTTATATCCATACCCTTAAATGTGATAGCTTAATAATATATATTGTATGCCTTGTCTGCAAGGTCACAGAATTCAGCTACCTTTTCATCGGCATCTTTATAAAGTGACTTAGTGTTTTCAAGTACATAGTCAAAGCTTGAATTTCCCATATATTCTGAATTTTTAAGGAGCATTGCAAACTCTGCAACAGTACCGGCGATCTTCATGGAACGTGAAGGTGAAGGATCGTACTTCTCCATGCCGAAAAGATCAGATGTTCTTATTGTTTCATTTGTATCGATGTCCTTGTATGCGATAGAAACCTTGCAAAGCTCTGTTCTGCCGCCGTCAGCAGTGAGTGTATCCTCGGTGTGTTCTGATGCAAATTCAAGAGGAATGCCATGATATGAGCCGTTTTCGTCAGCAACTTCGATTTCATAAAGTGCAGTCACGCTGTGACCTGAGCCGACTTCGCCTGCATCTTTTCTGTCATCGTAGAAGTCCTCGGCAGCCATGAGACGGTTGTCATATCCGATAAGACGATAGCTTTTTACTGTTGAAGGGTTGAACTCGACCTGAATTTTTACGTCCTTGGCGATAGTATAAAGAGTGCCGCTCATTTCATTGACAAGAACTCTCTGAGCTTCCTCGATTGAGTCGATGTAGCTGAAATTGCCGTTTCCGTTGTCTGCAACGGCTTCAAGTCTTGCGTCCTTGTAGTTGCCTGTGCCGAAGCCGAGAACTGAAAGATAAATGCCTCTGTCACGCTTTTCTTCAATAAGTTCAACAAGTTCGCTTTCGCTTGATGCGCCGACATTGAGATCACCGTCTGTAGCAAGGATAACACGGTTGTTTCCGCCTTCGATGAAGTATTCTTCGGCAAGCTCATATGCGGAATTTATGCCGCCTTCGCCGTTTGTTGAGCCGCTTGCCCTGAGTGAATAGAGAGCTTCAAGAATTGTATCCTTTTCGCTTCCCCTGACACCGCTGATAACGGTTTCGCTTGAGCCTGCATATGTAACGATGGAAATTCTGTCATTTTCGGTCAGATTTTCAGCAAGCATCGAGAATGCAGACTGAACGAGAGGAAGCTTGTCATATGATGACATTGAGCCTGATGAATCAATAAGGAAAACTATGTTTGAGGGCGGTGTTTCCTTCTGTTCAAGTTCCTTGCCCTGAATGCCGAGCATCATGAGTTTATGTGAGCTGTTCCACGGACAATCGGTTATTTCAGCATAGCGTCCGAAAGCTGTGCCGTCCTCCGGCTGAGGGTAGTCATAGTCGAAATAGTTGATGAATTCCTCGATACGGACGGAGTCTTCGGGAACAAATGTATTGTCCTCAATAAGACGGCGCATATTTGTATATGAAGCAGTGTCAACATCAGCCGAGAATGTTGAGAGAGGCTCGGCATTCGGGTCTTTGAAGCCTGACTCGATATAGCCCTTGTACTCCTCGTTTGCTGACGGAACATTTACTTCAGTAGGTTCGCATTCCGAATCCTTACTTTCCACTGCTTCACAGTATGAGCTGTCAGCAGACTCTGAATATGCAGATGTCTCATGATAATTGCCGCCTGAGAAATTTGATGTGGTATCGCCCTCGGCGCAGCTTGCCATTGAAGCAGCCATAATTATACAACTTGTAGTAAAAGCGGAAAATCTTGCAATCTTTTTCATAAATCTTACCTCCCAAAAATATGTAAACAACATATTGCTGAATTTGCTTTTATGGGCATCTCTAAAAACCCGTTTTGAGTAAGAAAAAGCAGATAGGTACAGTAGATGCAAGAAAAGCCATCGAAGGCGTGCTTTCGCACTACGAGAGGGCTTGACGCAGCAGATGCTGTGCATAGCTGCTTTTTCTCAGAAGGGGGTTTTAGAGGTGCCCTTATGTTGTTTGTGTTTCTGTTGTTCTATGAGCTTATTATACTCCGTAATGGCAGGAAATGCAATAACGGCAAAATTTCAATATTCGTACAATACGGAGTAAAATCGGTTATGAAATTCTGACATTTTCAGAGATAATATTACAGAAAGATTAAAGAAGTTTCTGTAATATTACACAAAAAAGCATGCAATACAAAGAGTTTCTTGTACATCAGCCTTTTGTTTTGTTGCCATTTTGTAATCATTTCTTGCGATGTAAGAATTTTTCTATTGACATTCTGTATATAAGATGTTAATATGTATAGGGAGTGATTTTATGACCGAAAATGAAGAAATACAAGAGCTTGATGCTCCTTTTGAGGTATTATCTTCATGTCTGCCCTCTGAAAAAGCCTGCCTAAGGGCATATTCTGACATCATTACAGTGACAGGCGGTACAGCGCTGCTGTCCTTCGGAGACGATGAACTGCTGCTTAAAAAAGGCGGAATGTGCATCATTCGTCCGTTTGTACCATACAGCATAAAAGAAATAAAGGGCAGTGCAGCCGAGATAAGACTTGATGTACATACACTTGAACTGCCGTCACCATTTATATGCTCATTGTACAGGAATTTCGGGGAGCGCTGCGATAATGACAGACCGTATACAGCTCTGTATGATACGGAATTGCAGGGGATCGCAGAAAAAATAGTAAACAGTTTCTCAAAGGGATATTTCTCGGTTTATCCGCAGATAATCATGCTTATGTCAGAAATAAGCAGCAGAATTCCGGCAGAAAAAACAGATGTTCTTCTGTATCATATCTGCGAGGTCCTCGATGCACATTCGTCTGAACAGACAGAAGCAACGGAAATTGCGGCATTGTGCGGCATGAGCTATCCTTCCTTTGCAAGGAAATTCCATGAGCATTACGGACGCAGCTTCAAGGAACATATCAACTATGTCCGCACAGTCAGGGCGAGAATGCTTTTGCTTAATACTGATATGGAACTGACCGAAATTGCCCGCAGTACAGGCTTTTTCGATTGCAGCCATATGATCAGGACTTACAGAAAGTATTTCGGTACAACGCCTAATCATGAGCGCATTTGCAGAAAATGCAAATAGGATTTTGTTGACATAATTTTTGTCAAATTATACTGGTTCTGATAATAAAATAATAACATTTTGTAGAATGACTTGACTTTTGATGTATTTTTTGATATACTAAAAATGATTTGAAAGTATGTCATCAAACAGATTTATTGTTGTATTTTGTACATTGGTCTGCCAGTCAGAACAATGTACGCTATTACAAGATCATGACAGTGGTATAAATCAAGCATATTTACTGCTGTTCCTAAAGCAGCCGCTTTTCAAGAAGGGGAAACGCCGCTGCTGTCCAGCCTGTTTGTCATCTGTATGACTTTCAGGTATCACACAAGTTTGAATGGGGGAACAAGAAAATGTCAGCAGCAAAAATGTCTGCACAAAAGGTCAGTGAAGAGGATGTTACTGCCTATAATGTCAAAGAGTGGGAAAAGAAAAGTGCGGGTATTCAGGATTATCCGATACTTGAATTTGACGATAATTCCCTTGGTAAGCTGTCAAGAGGCATCCGTGAAACGCTCAAACACAGCAAGGTCAGAATTTCAGGCGGAAAATGCTATGAAATGACAAAGCGTCTTTTCGATATCGTTGCTGCAAGCCTTGGAATTGCAGTTTCGATCATACCTGTTTCCGTATTTGCAGCAGCAATTTATTTGGAAGACAAGGGAAATCCTATTTTTACTCAGGTCAGACTCACAAAGGACGGAAAGCCTTTCGTTATGTACAAGCTCCGTTCAATGTGCATGGATGCAGAAGCTAAGTTTGCCGAGATGGTCGATGAAAACGAAAGCGACGGAAAGGCATTCAAAAGCAAGGACGACAAGCGTGTCACCAAGGTCGGCAAGTTCATAAGAAGTACATCTATAGATGAGCTTCCGCAGCTTTTCAATGTTCTGAAGGGTGATATGTCGATAATCGGTCCTCGTCCGCCTCTGCCGAGAGAGGTCGTTATGTATACGCCTCACGAAATGGAGAGACTTCTTGTAAAAGGCGGTCTTGCCTGTGTATGCCAGTGTGAGGGAAGAAGCAATATGAGCTTTAATAAATGGGTCGATTCGGATGTTGACTACATAAAGCACAGAAGCCTTGTCTTTGATACAAAGCTCATCGGCAAAACCATTATTGCCGTTCTTAAAAGAGACGGCGCTGAATAAGACCATAGTTTCAGGTGCTCTGCTGCTTTTGCGGCAGAGACCCTGAATTTTGCTTATCTGTTATTAATATTGATATTATAATTGTTTGAAACTTCAATAAAATACTGCCATTTATCTTTCCGTACTGATATTATTTCCGGCAGTATTTTGTTGAAGTTTCAATATATGGAGTGTTTTATGAAAGGCAAACTTATTGTTATTGAGGGCCTCGACGGCAGCGGAAAAGCCACGCAGACTGAACTGCTTTGCCGCAGACTCAGCGAAAACGGCGTGGATAACGAGCATATCACATTTCCGGACTATAAAAGCGATTCGTCCGCACTTGTAAGAATGTATCTCGGCGGACAGTTCGGAGATAAACCGGATTCTGTAAATCCTTATGCGGCTGCCTGTTTCTTTGCCTGCGACCGTTTCGCAAGCTTCCGTACAAAATGGCAGCAGCCATATGAAAACGGTGCTGTTATCGTCTCAGACCGCTATACCACCTCAAATGCCGTTCACCAGTGCTCAAAACTGGCGGAA
Organism: Ruminococcus sp.; assembly: GCA_024403995.1. Taxonomy (GTDB): domain Bacteria; phylum Bacillota; class Clostridia; order Oscillospirales; family Ruminococcaceae; genus Ruminococcus. Next base: position 6,111 of record JAKSQT010000071.1, on the reverse strand, counting down.
AATGAATGGGACGGTTATCTTGACTGGCTTTTTGATTTTGAATATGACCATGTGGGGATACCTGTTCCCGATGCCGTTATCTATCTGCGTGTTGATGTGAATGTCGGTCAGAAGCTTATGGATAAACGCTATGACGGCGACAGCGGCAAAAAGGATATCCACGAAAAAGATGTTGAATATCTTGGAAGATCACGACTGTCAGCTGACTACTGTGCAAAGCGATGCGGCTGGACTGTAGTTGAGTGTGTAAAGGACGGTGCTATGCGTTCGCCGCAGGATATCAGCGACGAAATATATCAAATTATCAGAAAAATTCTTTGATCAGGGAGACTTTGGGTATGAAACATAAGACATCTGAAATGATGATGATGCTGAATCAGAATCATATAATAAAATATATGGAAAAGCTTGATATTGACCAGCAAAGGGAAATCGTTGAACAGATAGAAAGTATCGACCTTTCTGTACTTGATGCTGAGGCTGCCGAGGAGAAAAGAGGATGCATTGAACCGCTTCATGCAACAACTATCGATGAGATAGAAAAGAATAAGGATCATTTCCGTGAGGCAGGCATCAGGGCTATACATAACGGTGAAGTCGGTGCTGTACTGCTTGCAGGCGGTCAGGGCTCACGTCTCGGCTATGAAAAGCCGAAGGGGACATTCAATATTGGCGTTAACAGGGATCTTTACATATTTGAGTGCCTTATAAACAATCTGCTCGATGTGGTGAGAGAGGCAAATGCATGGGTTCCGCTCTTTATCATGACAAGTGCTGACAATAAAAAGGATACTATCGATTTCTTCCGTGAGCATGAATATTTCGGCTACAGCGAAGATAATGTATGGTTTTTTGCACAGGAACAGCTTCCGACAGTCACAACCGACGGAAAGCTCATGATATCGGGTACAGGAAAGATATCCACAGCTCCGAACGGAAACGGCGGCTGGTATGCTTCAATGGAAAAGACAGGTATGCTGAATATCCTGAAAAGAACGAATATCAAGTGGCTGAATGTTTTTGCCGTGGATAATGTTTTACAGCGCATCGCAGACCCTTGCTTTATCGGCGCAGTTATTGAATCAGGTATGGTTTCAGGCGCAAAAGTCGTTGCAAAGGCTTCACCTGATGAAAAAGTCGGCGTACTTTGTCTTGAGGATGGCAGACCGTCAATTGTTGAATATTATGAAATGACCGAGGAGATGCGAAGCCTGCGTGAACCTGACGGAAAGCTCGCTTATAATTACGGCGTTATCCTTAATTATCTTTTCCGTGTGGACAAGCTCAACAAGACGTTGAATGTAAGACTGCCGCTTCACAGGGCGTTCAAGGCTATCAGCTATCTTGATGATGACGGTGTGCTTGTAATTCCTGAACAGCCGAATGCATACAAATTTGAGACTCTTGCGCTTGATATGGTCAAGCTTCAGGACAACTGCCTTGCATATGAGGTCGAAAGAAAGCGTGAATTCGCCCCTGTAAAGAACAAAGAGGGCGCTGATTCTGTATCAACGGCAAGGGAGCTTCTCAAATTCAACGGCGTTGAAATATGAATGACATTAATCACGGGACAAAAAACAAGTTATGGGCATTCAAAGAGCTGCTGAAAATAGTATTCTTCTATCTGGTCATATCACTTGCGGCTTCGATAATGATACACTTGTTAAAGCTGCCTATGTGGGTGGCTCTTGATGCTGTTGATATCCTGTCGTCGGTCTATGTTGTATGGCTTCTTCGCCATGATGATACGGCAGAACTCAAAGAAAGAATAAATTTCCGCAATTTCAGCATTTCTGGTGCAGTGGCGCTCACACTTGCCGGTTTTGTATTTGCCGAGATCATTAATTTCATTGACGGCATAATACTTTCAGGTTTCATAAGTGTTGAGCCGAATGAGACAGCAGTTTCGGAGAATGTTTTGCTTCCGACAGTAGTACTGCTCGGCCCTGTGTGTGAGGAGCTGCTGTTCAGATTCGGCATGACTGAACTGCTGAGAGAACATTTTCGCCCGTGGTTTGTGATACTGTCTGTTACGGCTTTGTTTGCTGTATCACATTCATACAATATTCAGGGGGTACTGAATGTATTTTTTTCGCTGCTTCCTGCGATATTGGTATGCTTTTATACGAAAAATCTGCTTTATTCCATATTCAGCCATATTCTGCATAATGCAATGTGCTATATTCCTTTCGGAGATATGAGAATCATGGGAAAAGCGCTGTACTACGAGAAGAACGGCTTTGAGATACCCAGTGTATATTACCTTATAATATGCATTGCAGTATGCATGATCTGTACGGCATGGAGCGTCAGGGTATTCATGCGGAAAACAAAGTCTGAATAAGAAAAAACACCGCATACAGCCAATAAAACGGTTGTATGCGGTGAATTTTTTAGTGCTTAGTCACACAGCGGATCTTTTACTTCGTAAATATAAGTAATGCCCATTGCAAACTTAATTTCTACATTGTCAGGATTTCTATGGTATTCCACAACTTTTCCCTCGTCATAAAGCTTTTTGACGCATTCAATTACAAGGTCATAGGCTTCGCCGGCTTTTTCATGCGGAACATTGCCGTCTTTGTCTTTGAGGCTGTTTACAGATTCGCCGATCTCAGCAGTAAGCTTATCCATTTCTGCGATATCTTCATCGGTGATCTCGTCAATATAGCTTACGGTAACTGAATCAGTCTCAAAGTTGTCGGACTTTGCTGTGAATTTGTGAACTCCACGTAAATTGTACATAAATCCTGCGCTGTATATAAGGTCTCCGGCTTTATGGTCGCAGTCGTTGCCGTCATCAAGCAGACTTGCTACCTGATTTCCGCTTTCGTCGAAAAGACCGATATTGCCGCATCCGTCAGCAATTTCCTGTGAAAGAGCAACGCTGAAAACAGGTGCTGAACTGTTGCTGATCAATACGCAGTGGTTTGATACCTCCAGTACAACAGAAGAATCCTCACCGATTTCGGTTACGGGTTCTGCGTTTGCTTCTTCACTTGTGTCAGGCTCTGTAGTTTCTGCGGCATCAGTGACAGCGGCAGTCGATGTTTCTGATGATGACGACTGTGAATTTGAATTGGCTGTGCTGCCGCAGGCTGACAAAGCGGCAAGAAGTGTAATAGTGGCTGATAAAATAACTAATCTTTTCATTTTGATCTCCTTTGCAAATATATCTTTTTCATATTATATAGCATCAGGCAGAAAAAGTCAAGTTCAATTTTTGGAACAAAAAAACAGACGGAAAGATCCGCCTGAGTATACCATTATGGTTATTAATTTGGTTTGCTAAGGTAAATTGCAGGGCGTATTCCGTAGACATAGCGGACATAGTTCCAGCTGAAATTGCCGTCACTGTCAACGCAGAATGCACAGCTTGTATTATTCGGCGGAACATTTCTGAGCCACCAGTCGAAATACAGGCTTCTTTCTTCAGTGGTAAGCAGTTTTTTTGCTTCTGCTTTGCTGAGAAGAAATACTTTTTTCTCAATGGTATCGTCGTCGGTATCTGAGAGAGTTGAAGCGATAATTCTGCCTTTTTCGGTTTCGCTGAAAGCTGTGTCATAAAATTCACTGTTAAGTTTGGTGCATATTTCGGATTCAGACCATTTGTTGCCGCATTGTGTATTCGGGTTAAAGCAATTGTCAAAAATGTCACTTTCGGTTACGAGAAACATTTTATGTTCATCTTCGCTGAGTACGAGCCATTTTATCGGAACGCCTTTCCATATGCCGAATTCAATTATATTTCTGCTCATATAAAACTCCCCAATACCCGTTCAAAAACGGATAATTTATAAGATAGTATCTCATATAATATTAATTTTACCACTTTTGATATTATTTGTCAATTGCTGAATGAAATAATCACGCAGAAATTGTTTAATATTATATTTAGGCAACACCGCACAAAGCACGTCTGACGACTTTGTACGTCATAAACTTGTATCTTTTCCGTCATCTTGCACAGAAATTCTTTGCCATACGACAGTATGCCTGCAAAATTTCTGTACAATCTGACGAAAAATCTAACTGCGTTTCTGCCGCACAATCTTTGTGCGGTGTTGCCTTTACAATACTGTATAAGTATGTTATAATAATTATCATGCGGCATCTTCAATGAATGTTTTTCGGAAATGAGAGTGAAAGATGCCGCATAATACATACAGATAAGGTGATTTAATGAACGAAAAAAGCGTCACGGATACATCAAAAATACTGAAAAACAAATGGTATCTTTATTTGACGGAATTTTTTTCCGGTATGTCGGTTATGGCAGTCGAACTTGGTGCAAGCCGTCTTCTTGCGCCGTATTTCAGCTCATCGCAGATAGTCTGGACAATAATCATAGGAACTATCATGATAGCAATGGCGCTCGGCAATATATTCGGCGGAAAAAGTGCAGATAAAAATCCGAATCCTGACAAACTCTACGCACGTATTCTCTTTGCGGCAGTCTGGATAGCTGCAATTCCGTTTCTGGGTAAATTTGTTATCGCAGGCATCTCCGCTCTACTCGTCCTTACTGTCAACACGAATTTTCTGATATGGGCGGCATTCATCACCTGCATGATAGTTTTCGTGTTTCCGCTGTTTCTGCTTGGAACAGTTACGCCGTCGCTGGTGAAATATACGGTTGACAGCCTTGATGACAGCGGAAAGACCGTCGGAACTCTTGGTGCATTCAATACTATCGGCTCAATAATCGGTACATTCGTTCCGACATTTGTCTCGATACCGGCAGTTGGTACAGCCGCTACGTTCCTTATTTTTTCGGGAATTATGCTTGTTCTTGCCGTTCTGTACTTCGCATTTGAGCGCAAACACTTTGTTAAAACAGGCATAGCTGTTGGTCTTTTTATTGTATGCTGTATTCTTTCGCCGTCAATGGGATTTGCTTTCTGGGAAAATGGTCTTGCATATGAGGGGGAGTCTATCTACAATTATTTGCAGGTGAAAGATGATGACGAAATGACTGCGCTTTCAACAAATGTACTGTTCGGCGTTCAGTCTGTCTATATGAAATCGGGTGAACTTTCAGGACTTTACTATGACTATGCTATGGCAGCTCCGCTTATGAGCGATACAGGAAGCGAGCAGAAGGATATTCTTGTGCTCGGCATGGGTACGGGTACTTATGCTAATCAGTGTATGAAATATTTTGACAATGTGACTGTTGAGGGCGTAGAGATAGATGACAAGATAACTGATCTTGCACATAAATATTTCAGTCTTTCAGATGATATAAAGGTCACTTCATATGACGGCAGGGCGTTTCTGAATGTCTGTGACAAAAAGTATGATGTGATAATGGTCGATGCCTATCAGGATATCACCATTCCGTTTCAGATGTCCTCTGTGGAATTTTTTCGTCTTGTGAAAGACTGTCTCAAGGAAAACGGCGTTATGGTCGTGAATATGAATATGAAATCCGATAAGGCTGACGGAATCAATTCATGGCTTGCCGATACCATCTCGTCGGTTTTCAGTACAGTTTACACAGTTGATGTGGACGGCTCGACGAACCGTGAGCTTTTCGCCTCGGACAATGCAGATATGGCTGAATATATGACATCATCTGCCGCAGAGCTTACTGATCCTGAACTTTCATTCATGATGCTTGAAGTGAACCGCAATTTAACGCCATACGAGAGCGGCGGACGTATCCTTACTGATGATAAAGCTCCCGTTGAACTGCTTGGAATGAATGTTATTGATGATATTATTCAGTCTGAGCTTGCCTACTATAAACAGCAGTTCAAAGAAAATGGAATCAAGGGACTGCTTGAATAAAATATAAAGCTGACTGTTTTGCTTGCAGTCAGTTCAGCGTGTCAAAAAACTTATTTGGGGACGTCGAGGACGCCGTCCCCTACAAATACATTAACGAAGAATAGCTGAATTGTAGGGGCTGGCGTCCTCGACAGCCCTTGTTTAACGAAATAATTTCGACTTTTTCAACAGACTGAGCTGACTGTTTTGCTTGCAGTCAGCTTTTTTGATTGACAGTTACAAATATAATGGCACTTCTAAAAAACGTTTTGAGTAAGAAAAAACAGCTATGCACAGCATCTGCTGCGTCAAGCCCTCTCGTAGTGCGAAAGCACGCCT
>JAKSQT010000070.1 GCA_024403995.1 Ruminococcus sp. | reverse complement strand
TTGGAAAGGGGTTCGGGGAAGAACCTTTCCTCAGAAAGGTTTTCCCCGATAAAAAGTAAAAACTTCTATACGAGTACCACCGTTATGGTCGCCCCTCTTTTTGTACATAGAATAGTACACAATAAAAGATACTGCTCATTATGCACCTGCCCAAAGTTAATTTTAATCAGAAAAAACTAAGCCCTTTTCCGACATTTATATACAAAGGCAAACAAAGAAAGATATGCCGCAGAAAATTATTGAGAATAGAAAGCATTTACACATACATCAATCAACAAAGAAAAAGATACAAAAATAATAAAATTATTGAGAACAGAAAACATCCACAGATACAACAGGCAATAAGAAAAAAAAGATGCCAAATAAAATTATTGAGAATATTTCTAACGTTTGACATAACTTTCATCACTCCATTATGAAGAAACCGCCCAATAGGGTGGTTTTTTCTTTTTAGAGGTATCATTAAATGAAAAACAATGACTCTGCGCTGAAAATGCTGTGAAAATTATTGCAAAACAGGGCAGAATATGATATAATTGGAATAATTGAATGCAATTCTACTGAATGAGAGGGAAATTCAAATGCTAAATAATAAAAAAACAGCGGCATTCGTGATGAGTCTGCTTTTGTGCGTACCGTCATATGCCGCCGTAACTGCCGCTGCTGATGTTGACCTTAAACATGAAAGCTCAGAGGATATTTTAGTTGATGACGATATAAATGCCGTTGACACTGAAACTGTTTCTTCTGAACTTAAAACAGCAGACGGCTTTTCATATTCCGTTACCGTGGATAATACTGCCTGTATTGAAATGTGTACAAGCAAAGAAAAAGACCTCGTTATCCCCGATACGATAGACGGATTGAAAGTAACGAACCTCGGAAAGACAGCTTTCGGCAGTGACGATACTGCACCGTATGAGACTATCACTCTGCCTGATACACTTGAATATATCTCAGCATCAAACCCGTTTATTCACTGCAAGTCTCTCAAAGAAATAATCACAGGCGAAAATAACACTGCATATAAAACAGCGGACGGCGTTCTCTATTCCAAGGATATGACAGAGATCGTATGCTATCCGTGTGCAAAAAGCGGTGACAGCTATACTATCGACAAGAAAACCACAAAAATCGGTGCTTCCGCTTTTTATTGCAGTAAGCTGAAAAATATTACTTTCCCGTCGGCTCTTGAAACTGTTGAACATCACGGCATAAGCAACTGTGAAAACCTTGCTTCCGCTGACCTTAGCGGCACAGCAGTCAAAACTCTGGATGATTTCTGTTTTATCGGCTGTACAAAACTCAGTGATGTGAAGCTCCCAGCCACGATTCAGAATATCAACGGCGGCGTTTTTGCAAACTGTACGTCACTTGAAACCATTGATCTTCCGATGGGACTGCTTGCGATAGGTCAGTCGGCTTTCGCAAACACAGGTCTTACATATGCGGTGATACCTGATTCCGTACAGGAAATAGACTATTCTGCTTTCGGCTATACGATTACTGATGACGGCACGGAAACGGCTGATCCTGATTTCATTCTCGTCGGCAGCAATACGGGTTCTGCGGCATATGTCTATGCAAAAGACTCTGATTCGGATTATGAATATCAGAACGACTTCATCTTCATGACAAATGATGAGTTCACCAAGCGTCAGGAGATACTTAATCTTGAAAAGTTTACAGAGGGTGACTTTGAATATACCGTTCAGGACGGAAATGCCGCTGTTACAAACTGTTTATCAAATGAGGAGACTGTGACTGTTCCTGAAAAACTCGGCGGATATCCTGTCACCTCAACGTATATGAGCGCATTTTCAAGCTGTTTTGCACGAAAAATAATACTCCCCGAAACGATCACCATTATCCGTGAGGGTTCATTCTTTGGCTGTTCGTTCCTTACAGAACTGACTCTGCCGCAGAGTGTAAAGGATATAGAGGACAATGCATTCAGCGGTTGTCAGGTGCTTGAGAAAATTGACCTCGGCGGCGCAGAAAACCTCGGCAGACAGCTTTTTGATGACTGCCCGAAGCTTACATCGATAACTCTTTCGGGTAAATGCAAAACATTCAGCGAGGACGAGCCGTTTATCGTATGCAATGCTCTGCGTGAGATAAATGTAGCCGGCGAGGGAGACGGCAATTTCACCTCCAGAGAGGGCGTTCTCTACAGCCGTGACATGAAGTCGCTCATAGCATATCCTGCCTCAAAATCAGACAAGGAGTTCAAAATACCGTCAGAAGTCGAGATAATTGAGCAGTCAGCATTTGCATATGCGAATTTCCTCGAAACAGTTGACCTTTCATCAGTAAAAGTAATAAACGACTATGCATTTGAGGGCTGTGACAGTCTTACAAAAGTAAAAATGTCAAAGGAACTGACAACGCTTGGTGCGGATGCTTTCTATGACTGCCATAATCTCAAGTGCCTGCGTTTCTATGACAAGATAGAGAATATTGCAGAATATTCCTTCGGCTTCTGCTATAACGAAAGCGCAGATACCGAAGAAGGTGCAGGAACAGAAGAAAACGATAAAGTAACCGAAGGATTCAAGGTCTATGCCGAAAAAGGTTCAATTCCATATCTGTATGCAGAGGAATTCGGATTAACGCCTGTAAGCGGTACTATTGAGCTTTTTGACCACAATGTTTCAGTTGTCTTTCTCATTGTCTGCGGAGCGATAATTCTTCTTCTTATTCTCGCTCTCATTATCTCAGCCGCTGTGAAAAATCGCAAAAAGAAAAAGGCTGAAAAAGCTAAGGCAGATGCCATAAAGAAAAGAAAAGCAGAAAAAGATGCCGCAGAAAAGAAAGATGAGGAGAAAGAATAACATGAAGAAAATGTTTGGAAAGCTTATTTCAGCAGCATTGTCTGCCATTTCAGCAGTATCAGTAATGACTGCCGTACCTGCATTTGCTGATGACCTGCCGTCACCCGACAATGAACTATATGACGGCGCATTCACATATGAAGTGGTTGACGGCACTTATACCATAGTTTCATGCGATGCAGTCATAGTAACGTCGATACCTGCCTCACGAAACGGAATTGCGGTAACAGCCATAGGTGACGGAGCATTTGCAAACTGTTCGGCTGTCACATCTCTTGAACTGCCAACTTCTATCAGGTCGATAGGCGATAATGCATTCTATAACTGCACGGCGCTTAAAGAGCTGACTTTACCGAAAAATCTCCAGCATATCGGAGCACACGCTTTCATGGGATGCAGTGCTCTTGAAAGCATTGAGATACCCGCTTCAATTACAGAAGTGCCTGATTTTGCATTCAGTATGTGCGACCAGTTAAAAAGCGTAACCTTGCCTGATACGCTGACATCTATCGGACAATGTGCATTCTATGCCTGTGCCAGCATTGAGGAATTCAAGCTCCCTGCAAGCCTTAAAACTATCGGTGACTATGCAATGCAGGAGTGGTACTCCATAACCGATATCGATACTTCGGGAAATTCGTCGTTCATTGTTGAGGACGGAATGCTCATGAACAAGGCCAAAACCTCGGTTTATCGTGGACTTGTTGATATCACAGGAGATGTTTATATTCCCGATACGGTCACCACCGTCAAGGGCGGCGCATTTTCTGGATGTATGAAAATTGTCAATCTGTTCCTGCCTGAGTCGCTTACAGTTATAGGCGGCGACGGTTTCAGTTATTGTGCAAGCCTGAGAACCGTAAACTTCTCACAGGGACTTTCTGTTATTGAAAACACCGCATTTTTCAACGATACTGCTCTGGCAGCAATATCACTTCCGTCAACCCTTACAAGCATAGGCGACCTTGCATTTTCATGCTGTTCAAGTCTTGAAAGGGCAATCCTTCCCGAAGGAATAAAGACTATCGGAAATGGCGCATTCCTTGCCTGCGATAAGCTGACGAGAGTAAGCGTGCCGAAATCAATTGAAACTGTCGGCGATCAGGCTTTCGGAGTGACAGCTGAGGGCGATGAGCGAAAAAAACTCGATGGCTTTGAAATGAGCGTATTCTCAGGCAGTGCCGCACATAAATACGCTAAGAAAAATGACATTCCGTTCACTGTTGTAGACCATTCACTCAAAAAGATGGCATTTCTTGTGATCGCAATAGGACTTATCCTTGCGGCAATTGTGTTTGCAGTCGTTCTGATGACTCGTGGCAAAAAATCTCCTGACCACAGCGTAAAAAAAGCTCAGAAGGAAGCCGAACAAAAAGCCGAGGAAGATGCATACGAAAGCATTATCGACAAAGATTAATACAGAAGTCCGGGGCTGATTATTGAGGGAAACCCTTTTGAAAAAGGGTTGGCTGATGCCCCGTCCCCTCTGTCACTTCGTGACATCTCCCCACCCTGTGGGGAGTCACCCTCAAACTCCCTTCCTAAAACTGTCAGTATTAAATAAACTTATTTGGGGACGTCGAGGACGCCGTCCCCTACAAATGCATTAACGAAGAATAGCTGAATTGTAGGGGCTGGCGGTCTCACCTGTCGGCTCGGTCGGTGCTTCTGCGTTGCAGAGGTATCCACTGGATACCCGCACCCTCGACAGCCCTTGCTTAACGAAATAATTTCGACTTTTTCAACAGACTGAAATAAACCTGTATGGACTTAACTGCCCATACAGGTTTATTTTTTAATATTAAAGTCTTTGGAAAGGTTCTTCCCCGATAAAAAGCACCGGACTTCTGTAATAGTATCGGGATTATGCGTTCATACCAAGTTCGATAGCCTTGAAGTTATTTGGAATAAGCTGTGCCTTAGTCGGAGGAACGACCTTTTCGATGCCCTTTTTCATTGTATCGAGAGAGAAGATGTTTGTCTCCTTGATGACCTTGCCGAGGAGAATGATGTTAGAACCGCCCTTGAGACCGTTCTCATCAGCCATCTGCTGTGACGGGATACCGAAAAGCTGAATGTCAGTTCTGTCTGTATCAGCCTCGATAAGAGTGCTGTCGAAGAATACCTTTCCGCCCGGTCTTACTTCCTTGACGAACTTATCGAATGAAGGCTGGTTCATAGCGATGAGGATATCAGGTGTAAGAACGAGTGGTGAACCGATAGGCTCGTCTGAGATACAAACTGAACAGTTACAGGTACCGCCTCTCATTTCAGGGCCGTATGAAGGAAGCCATGAAAGCTCCTTGTTGTCCATAAGTCCGCAGTATGCGAGAATTTTTCCTGCAAAGAGGATACCCTGACCGCCGAAGCCTGCGAGAAGAATTTCAGTTGTTGCCATTACTTTTCGCCTCCCTCTGTTTTTGGAAATACGCCCTCAGCAACGTCCTTGTAAACGCCGAGAGGATAGTATGGGATCATTTCGTCCTGAAGTCTCTTGATAGCATCAAGAGGAGCAAGTCCCCAGTTTGTAGGGCAGGTTGAAAGAACTTCAACGATAGAGAAGCCCTTGCCTTCCTTCTGGTTCTCGAAAGCCTTTCTGATAGCCTTCTTAGCATCACGGATATGTGGAACGCTGTCTACTGCAACACGCTCGGCATAAGCTGTACCTGTGAGCTGTGAGAGCATTTCGCATACCTTTACAGGATAGCCTGCAAGTTCAGGGCTTCTTCCGAAAGGAGTGGTCTGTGTTACCTGTCCCGGAAGTGTTGTAGGAGCCATCTGACCGCCTGTCATACCGTAGATAGTGTTGTTGATGAAGATAACGACGATATTTTCGCCTCTTGTAGCAACGTGAACAGTCTCGGCAGTACCGATAGCAGCGAGGTCGCCGTCGCCCTGATATGTAAATACGAACTTGTCAGGATTTGTACGCTTAACGCCTGTAGCAACAGCCGGAGCTCTGCCGTGAGCGGCTTCGATCATATCGCAGTTGAAGTAGTCATAAGCCATAACTGAACAGCCAACAGGACATACGCCGACTGTATCGCCCTCGATACCCATTTCGTCGATAACTTCGCAGAGGATTCTGTGAACGATACCGTGAGTACAGCCGGGGCAGTAATGTGTAGGGATATCTATAAGAGACTTTGGTCTTTCAAATACAACAGCCATTAGTCTGCACCTCCGAGTTTCTTGATTTCTTCCAGTACCTCAACAGGAGTAGGAATAACGCCGCCTGTTCTTCCGAAGAAGTGAACCGGCTTTGAGCAGTTGATAGCAAGCTTGATGTCGTCTATCATCTGACCCATTGACATTTCAACGCTGAGGAGGCACTTTGCATTCTTAGCAGCCTCGTTGATCTCCTTTACAGGGAATGGCCAGAGTGTCTTAGGACGGAAAAGACCTGCCTTGATGCCGAGTTCTCTTGCAGAGTTTACAGCAGATTTTGCAACTCTTGCAGTAGCACCGAATGCACAGATAACGATATCAGCATCTTCTGTGAGATAGAGTTCAGCATCAGTCTCTGTTTTCTTGATTATCTCGTACTTCTTGTAACGGTCGAGGATAGACTTTTCAAGTTCATCAGGCTGGAGGTAGAGAGAATTGATGATGTGGTGTTCTCTCTTGAACTTGTGACCGTTTGCAGCCCAGCCGCTCTTGTCATAAGCATCAGGATTGATCTCAGGGAACTCAACAGGCTCCATCATCTGTCCGAGGAGACCGTCAGCGAGGATCATTGCAGGCATACGGTACTTGTCAGCACGGTCGAAAGCCTTTACTACGCAGTCAACCATTTCCTGAACTGAGGCAGGAGCATAAACGATGAGCTGGAAGTCACCGTGACCGAGAGCCTTTGTAGCCTGCCAGTAGTCAGCCTGTGAAGGCTGTATGCCGCCGAGACCAGGGCCGCCACGTTCTACGTTGATGATAACGGCAGGAAGGTCAGAACCTGCGATATATGAAACGCCTTCGCTCTTGAGTGAGATTCCGGGTGAAGAAGATGAAGTCATAGCTCTTACGCCTGTTGAAGCAGCGCCGAGAACCATGTTGATAGCAGCGATCTCAGACTCAGCCTGAAGGAATACGCCGCCTGATTTATGCATACGCTTTGCCATATATGCGGCAAGCTCTGTCTGTGGAGTAATAGGATAACCGAAGAAGCATTTGCAGCCTGCTCTGATAGCAGCCTCAGCAAGAGCTTCGTTACCCTTCATAAGTTTTCTTTCCAAAGCTAAACAGCTCCTTTCAAAATTGGTTCGATTATTTTTCAACTACGATAGCACAGTCGGGGCACATCATGCCGCACATTGCACAGCCTAAGCAAGCACTCTGGTCAGTACATTCTGCATAGAAATAACCCTTCTTGTTACGCTTCTCCTTCTGGAGAACAACGATGTTCTTGGGACAAGCAGCTGTACAAAGACCGCAGCCCTTGCAGCGTTCGGTAATAACCGTCATCTTAGCCATACACTATTCGCTCCTTTCTAAATCTCCCATGGTTTCTTGACATACATTTCGGCTTCAAAAGCATCAGTGCAGCCGTCGGGTATATCGATTCCCACAGGGTAAACAGTGTAAAGAACAGGCAGTCCTGTCTTTTCCGAGACTTCTTTGGCAAAGTCCCTTGACCCCTCTATGATATCAACAGCAGTTTCATCGCCGAGGTTGGTATTATTTATTATAGCGGTATGCTTCATGCGTGAAGCAGCCTCTATTTCATACATCAGCTCAACTGTTTCTTCGGCAGTGGAAGTAAAGCAGCGGCGCTGATTGATGACGTAAAACAAATCGATATCGTCACTGAAAGCGGCGAGTGCATCGGCATATCTTCCGAGAGCAACTGCACCTGCATCATCTCCGCCCACATCTATAATAAGGCAGTCTTCTGTAACGGCAAGCTGTTCCACATCGAATTGTATCGACGGGATATCAAGGTTGCTGTTTGCAAAATCGGGGGCGATGAGCTTTATTCCTTTTTCGCTGAACATTTTCCTGAAGTCAGCGGTACGGAAATAGGGGTTAACGATATCAAGGTCAACTATAGCTGCGGATTTGCCTTCATGAGCCGCTTTTACGGCGAGATTTACGGAAAAAGTAGTCTTTCCGCTTCCGTAGTGACCTGTAACAATGGTAATTTTTTTCATATTGTCCTTTCACCAGATAAAGGGAATAAGTCTGTATTTTACTTTTGACTGATACTCGGTATATCCTTTAAGGTCATGTCTGAGCACCATTTCCTCGTTGTCTATTCTTAATACAATGAGAAAAGGGTATGTGATGAATGCGGCAATTGCGACAACAGAGCCGAGTATCAGCGGAATTGACAAAAACATAAGAATAGTTGCAGTATACATCGGGTGTCTTATAATGCCGTAAAGACCGGTATCGATGACCTTCTGATCTTTCTGCACTTCGACAGTTCTCGAAAGATAGGCGTTTTCACGCATTACCTCAGCATACATTGCATAGCCGAGCAGAAAGAGCACAGCCGCTGCGATCGAAAGCCATTTCGGCAGCAGAAGCAGTTCAAAGCGATAGCACACAGCCGCAAGCATGAAACCGAGAATAAACATAGCCGCTCCCAGAAGAACGACTTTTTTCTGTTCAGGCTGTTCTTCCTTTGAGTTGAGACGCTTTTCAAGAAGTGACGGTGCTTTAATAATGAGAACGATGCCCATTATCAGCATAGGAATGAACAGAACACCCATAAACAGCCATCCGCCGAAGAAATTCAGCGTCCCCGCAGGCAGAAAGACAAGTGCTCCGCATATCAGCAGACCGGCAAGAAATTTGAGTAATGCCTGTGCAGCAAGTTTTGCTTTCATAATAAATTCCCCTTTCAATAATCCCATACCCTATATTATACCACGTTATATCCATAATTGCAATACCAAAAAAAATGCAGATATGACCTCCTTTTTTTGTCATGTATTGCTTTTTGCGGTGCTGCCTTGAATTTATTATTAACAAATGATATAATCATAAGGTAAGCAGAGATGCCATAAATTATTATTGCTCCGCCAATTAAGTCTTGAATATTTTATGCGAAGTAATGAAGGAGAAAGTCAAGGAAGAAAGCCGCAGGAATACTAACGTATTTCAAGGTTTTCTGACGCAGAATTTCTTCTTCAGGACAAGCAGAAAAATTCAAGATTTAGTTGGTGGAGCAATATGTAAGGGAGATGCCTATGTTTAAAGGGAAAACAGCAGTTATTACAGGCGGCGCACACGGGATAGGGAAGTGCATAGCCGGAGAATTTGCCAAAAATGGTGCAGCAGTTGAAATAATCGATATTGCAGACGGAAACCATTTCAAGGGCGATTTGTCGAAAAAATCAGATATCGAAGATTTTGCAGAGTATGTGATCAACAGGCACGGAAGCGTGGATTATCTTGTGAATAATGCAATTCCGCTTATGAAGGGCATCGACCAATGCAGTTATGAGGACTTTGAGTATGCCCTTGCTGTAGGCGTGACCGCACCATTCTATCTGTCAAAGCTTTTTGCGCCTTATTTCGGCAGAGGAGCGTCCATCGTCAATATTTCATCGTCCCGTGACAGAATGAGTCAGCCGCAGACTGAAAGTTATACGGCGGCAAAAGGTGGTATAGCTGCCCTTACCCATGCAATGATGATGAGCTTTTCGGGGCGTGTCAGAGTAAATTCGGTATCTCCGGGGTGGATAGATACTGATTTTGCGGTTTATGAAGGCGCTGATGCTTATCAGCAGCCGTCAGGCAGGGTGGGGAATCCTCTTGATATCGCAAATGCCGTCCTGTTCCTCTGCTCGGATAAGGCAGGCTTTATCAACGGCGAGAATATCTGCATTGACGGCGGTATGACCAGACAAATGATTTACCATAACGATTTCGGGTGGAGACTGGAATAAGAATTTGACTGCTGCCAATAACGTATAGCTCACAAAAATACTTACTGCTTATTATGCAAACATACAAAGATGAAAAAGCATAGAAAAAACTAAGCACTTTTGCGACATTTATATACAGAAGCGAAAGAAAAGATTTTTAGTCATAAAAAAACTTCACTTGCACAACCACCTATTAAGAATGAAATCTTCATGGACTATAATTTCCAACTCCACCTTATAAGGAGAAGCTGCCGACGGGCGGCTTTTTCTTATTTCAGGATATGGCAGCGTTCGTTTACGATACGGCACTGCCTTTTTTCGTTTTTTGCCTGAATTTATTGGCAACACCGCACAAAGCACGTCTGACGACTTTGTACGTCATAAACTTGTATCTTTTCCGTCATATTACACAGAAATTCCTTGACATACGACAGTATGCCTGCGAAATTTCTATGCAATCTGACGAAAAATCTAACTGCGTTTCTGCCGCACAATCTTTGTGCGGTGTTGCCTATTGTTATCATGCACACATTTCATGGGAAGATTTCAACTTTTTTCTACCTTAAAAACTGAAATGAAACAAGAGAAACAGAGAGAAATGGAGAAAAATCAAGAGAATAAAAGAGAAAATACATTATATATTGAAAAAATCAGCAAAATCCCCTTGACAAGTCCTCCCAAATCGTGTATAATAACATTTGTCACTGTGCAGAGTATGCACATCGGAAAGCAATTTTCCGATATACAATCATTTTTTAGGAGGAATTTCTATGTCAACTACACTGGCTAAACCAGCAGAAGTAACACGTACCTGGTATATCCTCGATGCTGAGGGTCAGTCACTCGGTAGAGTTGCTGCTAAGGCTGCTCACATCCTCAGAGGTAAACATAAGCCAATCTACACACCAAACGTAGACTGCGGCGACCACGTTATCGTTATCAACTGCGCTAAGGCTGTCCTTACAGGCAGAAAGCTTGAGCAGAAGAAGTATTACTGGCACACAGGCTGGATCGGCGGTCTCAAGTCCATCGCTTACAAGGACATGATGGCTGATCAGGCTGACAGAGCTATGACTATTGCTGTCAGCGGTATGCTCCCTGACAACACACTCGGCAGAGCTCAGCTCAAGAGACTCAGAACATACAAAGATGCCAACCACAAGCAGGAGGCTCAGAAGCCTGTTGCTTACGAGCTTTAATTCAGGAGGTGCTTTTAAATGTACGAATCAAAAGTTAAATATTACTATGGAACAGGCAGAAGAAAGCACTCTGTTGCAAGAGTAAGAATCTACCCTGGTTCAGGCAACGTTACTATCAACGGCAGAGGCATTGACGATTATTTCGGTCTTGAAACTCTCAAGCTCATCGTTCGTCAGCCACTCGCTCTTACTGATAACCTTGACAAGTTCGATATCATCTGCACTGTTGCAGGCGGCGGCGTTACAGGTCAGGCTGGCGCTATCAGACATGGCGTTTCACGTGCTCTCATCGAATTCGATGCTGAACTCCGTCCAACCCTCAAGAAGGCTGGTCTCCTCACTCGTGACCCACGTATGAAGGAAAGAAAGAAGTACGGTCTCAAAGCTGCTCGTCGTGCTCCACAGTTCTCAAAGAGATAATCGAAGCCCCGAAAATCAACGTATTATCGGTGTTTTCAGAACAAATACCATTTATTTGGTC
>JAKSQT010000007.1 GCA_024403995.1 Ruminococcus sp. | reverse complement strand
GTGGTTTTCTTCTTGTTCTCGCTCTCGAACGAATCGTAAAGCCCATCGACACCGCAGAGGTTTTCCAAGCGTTCCATCCATGTATCGTCCCCGCAGTCTGCTGCCAGAGCCAGATACCGTTCGATCAGCTTGATCGACTCGCTGTTTCCGCGCAGGAGCATTTCTACCAGATCAGCGTGCTGTTTCTTTTCGTCATCCGACAGTTTTTCGTATTCCGCATCGGACATTTCCTGCTTAACGGGATTCAAAAGCAGGTCGCCCAAAAGCTGATTGGTACTCAGAAGATTGCCGCTGGTGTCTTTCAAATCATCGCGGAACATATTGAGAATGTCATGTGTTGCGATCGCGCGAGGATTATTGTTCTTGTAGTTTTCGCGGTACTCCTGCACCGTAACAAGAAATTCCTCCACGAATTTCTGAATGTTCGTTTCCTGCTGTTTGAGAACTTCCTCGTACTTATCGAAGCTGTAATCACCGTTCATATTCATGGTTTTCATGTCGGTGATGGCTTCCGAAGCCATATCTGTGGTGCGATAGCCCATGTATACAGCACGCGCCTTGTCAAACACGGAATCTGCGTTTTCGTTGAGGTTTTTGTCAACAACTTCATAGCCGTTGTCGGTCAGCCATTTTTTCGCTTCTTCTTCGGTATTGCCGTAGCTGAGAATGACATCGCTGACGTACTTTTGCTTTGCTGCGGCAAATGCCTGCATGGGATTGGTGAATGTCAGCATCGCACCGAGTGCCGCAGATACCATTCGGAGACCTATTTTTTTCATTTTCAAACCTCTCTTTTCTTTTTGATTTGAGTCAATCGAATGCAAGAGTACAGCGCATTCTGATTTGCCATACTATTATAACACATATTTCGGCATATTTCAAGATATTTCTAACAAAAAGATTGACTTTGCATCTGCCTTATATTCGTAAAAAAACGAATGATAGGCTCCAAGAATGCAAGTCCTCCGTCAGACGACAATGAGTGCATACGATACGATCTGTAATCGTCAATCGAATATAAAATACGCGGAACGTCCATCCAAAGACGTTCCGCGTATTTGTGTCTCTATGATTCAATATGCAGTGTGTGCATATCATTAGATTTTGTGTACTGACCGTAGAAAAGTGGAAAAAATCGCAACAAATGGAAAGAACATTAGGAAATTCGTCAAATTTTGCTTGACATTTCTTATAAATCTTTATATACTGGAAACAGCGCACTATGTGCTGCGAAATAAGATGAAATATAGGAGGAAAAAGGTTATGAAAAAAATGCTCTCGATCCTGTCGGCTGCTGTTCTGACGGCGACTACGCTGTTTTCATCAGCATTTACCAAGCCGACACAGGTTGCAGAAGCGGCAAGCCAAATCAAGATCATGCCTGTGGGTGATTCCATCACCAACGGCGATGGTGAAACAGGCGGCTACCGTAAGTATCTCGACTATGCGTTGAAGCAGAAGGGGATCTCCTTCGATATGGTCGGTCCGAACAGAGATATGAACGCTTCGTTCAATTACAACGGACAGAGTGTTCAGTACGACAGCGACCATGCAGGCTTCAGCGGCTATCAGATCAAAGAAGTTCCCGACTGGGGCAAATCACAGGGCAATAAGGGCAGCCTGTACAACGAACTGAAAAATAACAATGCGATCCAAAAGTATTCACCTGACATCATCCTTCTCATCATTGGCACCAACGACATGACAGCCAACCGTTCTATGAGTGACTGCTCCAGCCATCTGCACGATCTCCTTGACTATATGCTGGCAGATATGCCGTCTGACGGTATGATCTTCATCGGCTCGATTCCCGAATTTACAATGTACGGCGGCAATGCACAAAAAGTTGCCAACTATAACAGCACGGTCCAGTCGGTCGCATCGGGTTACAGCAAGGCAGGCAAGCACGTTCAGTTTGCAGACATTCACGGCTGTCTGGACGGAATGAACGACATCGGTTCTGACAATCTCCATCCGAGCGGCAAGGGTTATGAAAAAATGGGTAAGTTCTGGGCAAGCACGATCGAGGACTATCTCGGCGGTGCAAATCCCGGCAATACAGATGAACCGGATGACGACGATACACCGAAAGACGATCCGTATTCCGGCGATGCGCTGCTGTATTCCGACTTTGAAAGCGGACTTGGCGGCTGGGACGGACGTTCCGCAACGGTCGCTGCTACGAAAAACCAGTCTGCAAGCGGCAGCCAGTCCGCGGCAGTCACAGGCCGTACCGCAGAATGGAACGGCATTGCGTATGACATCAGCAGCATTTGCCCTGCTGGCACGGTTATCGACGTTTCCGCAAAGGTCAAGCAGACCACCGGCTCCGCTGTTGATTTCAAAATGACGGTACAGTACAGTACCGGCAGCGGCGATGAATATGATACGTTTGCCGAAAAGAGCGTCAGCTCAGGCACATGGACAACGATCTCCGCATCCAAATACACGGTCAAGGACGGTTCCAGTCCGATTTTGTACATCGAAACGGCTTCAGATACCTGTGATTTCTATGTGGATGAGATCGTCATTAAAAAATCCGAAGGCGTAGCACAGCCTGCAAATTACAAGCTGGGCGATGTGGACGGCAACGGCGTGATCAATGTGACTGACCTCACCCTTGCAAAGAACGGCATGATGAACTCTTTCGCCAACAATACGCAGAAAAAAATGGCAGACGTTGATTACAGCGGTACGGTTGACAAAACCGATATCGAATGGTTTGTTCAGTATCTGCTTGGCAAGACCACAGCATTCCCTGAACCTGTTACTCCGCCAAAAGCAGAGATGCGCACCATTTCCGAATACACACCTGTCTGCAAGTCCGCCCTCAAAGATCTGGACTACAGCATTCTGAATACGAACGGCGGCACACAGTATGGTACGCTCAAGAAGGAATATTACAGATCCAAGGCAGCGAACAAAGATAAGCCGTATAACATCCTGCTCCCTGCAAACTATGATCCGAGCAAAGAATACCCTGTTGTCTATATCCTGCACGGTTACTACGAGGACGAAGACAGACTGATGACCAACGGCAACAACAATGAAGCTATGAAAACCAAAGAACTGGTCGGCAACCTGATCAGTCAGGGCAAGGCTGTGGAAATGATCGTTGTCAGCCCGCTCGTCTTTACCAGTGCAACAATGAACGGTCCGACCGGTATGGATAACCAGAGCAATGCTGCATATGATGCATTCGTGGATGATATCGTTGACAGCCTGATGCCGCATATCGAGAGCAAATACAGTGTCGCAACAGGCAGAGAAAATACTGCTGTTACAGGCTTCTCCATGGGCGGCAGAGAATCGCTCCAGATCGGCATGAAGTATGCGGATAAGTTCGGTTATGTAGGTGCCGCTTGTCCTGCACCCGGTGTATCCGGCAGCTTCAAGTGGAGCAGCGAGGAAGCATCTCCGTCGCTGGTCTACATCACCGCAGGCACCGCTGACGATGTCGTCGGCACCAGCATTCCGGAGGGTTATCACAACAACTTCGACAAAAACGGTGTACCGAACATCTGGCAGGTCGTTCAGAACGGTCATCACGGTGATGACTCCATTCGTACACACCTCTATAATTTCTTACAGTTTGTATTCCAAGCATAATGGAATCATGAAAACCAAAGCACCGCCTGAATGCTGTTCAGGCGGTGCTTTTTTGACTTAGAATAGAATCGAGAAACGATAAAAAGGAATGCGGAAGTCGGCATGGCAAGCGCGCTCTATGACAAAGAGAAAAAACAATATGATTATACCCTAAACGAACAGTCATATATTGTTCGTTATAAGTCTACATTTCACTATTTACACATTCGCAAATATGTGCTATACTTATAGTGAACAGATTGGAGGTCTGACTATGGATAATAAGGTTTATATTGGATATGCAAGAGTGTCAACTGCCGAACAGAATGAAGAACGTCAGCTCGTGTCCTTTGATTCATTTCCTTTTCAAATCAGTAAAGTATTCATTGACAAGTGCAGCGGCAAGAATATGAACCGTCCGCAAACATAGCGTTTATTACTGTCCGGAATGCCAATCTGTCTGGGCGGCTGAAGAAATGCTGCCCCAAAAAAACAAACGAATCAAAGTGAAAATGTAAGCGACTGCTACAACCTGAAAGGAGAATGACTATGCGCTGTCCGCGTTGCAGGGAAGGATCTATTCGTCGTATGAAAGCAATCAAAAATAACGGCGAAACATTCACGTTTTATCTTTGCGGTGAAATGGAACATACCTGGATGGATGAAATCTGCTTGGAAAAAGAAATGATCGGTTTATCTGATAAAGAAGAAGATGTCGTTAAATATGAATATCTTGATTCACCGGATTATGAAATCAGCATCGAAGAATACGATGCATTGAATCATCGCAAAATCACAGATATTGACTGTCCGTATTGCAGAGCGGAAAAGCTGATGTATGCCGTCACAGGCTATACAAAGAGAGAAGTATATCGCTGCAATCGCTGCAAAACATTCTGGATCGGCGATGTATGCCCTGAGAATGTTTCCAATTGCCGCAAGTACGTAAAAGGCGGAGTGCGGATTCCTGATGCATCAGAAATTGATATGTGGGGACTTAAATTCCCTGCGGAGTTTATAGAAGAAAAAACAACAGAGCATATTTGTCCGAAGTGCAAAAACAATATTAAATTCGGAAGATTTGCAAAACCTACAAACAATTACTTTGACAAACACAGCGTTTATTACTGTCCGGAATGCAAATCTGTCTGGGCGTTTGAAGAAATGCTGCCGAAAAAAACAGACGACAATACTTGATTTATTCACCTGTTGCATTTATTGCAAAAAATGCAAAGCGATTATCAAACAGAACGGAAAGTACAAAGGCCGCAAGCCTATGCCGCTTGATGAAGCCAAATTCCGTGCTGAATGCAAGAAATGGCGCAATGGTGAACAAACAGCAGTCGAAACTATACGGAAAATGAATATGAAGCGCGGACGGTTCTACAAGTCTGTAAAGAGGCTGGGTGTATAAATGATTTTGGCCGTATATAACTGTTGAATCGTCACAATTCTGCATAATAGAACTGTATATATCATAGTGTGTATTTGTATGTAGCCACAAAATGATAGAGTATCTGTCTTTTGAGATGATTGTTCGCTTGACTAATTCGGTGGTCTGTGGTAAAATATCATAGTAAATGCTTATATAATGTCTAATCAATAGTATTTTTGATGAAGTATTAAACAGGGGAGTAAAATAGAATGAACCAGAATCTTTCAGATAAGCGTTTTGATGGGATAAAGCCGTTTGATCACAAAATCTGGCTGGCTTCTCCTACGATGCACGGTGATGAGCAGAAATGGGTAGACGAAGCAATCCGAACAAACTGGGTGTCCACGGTCGGAGCCAATATCAATGAAGTCGAACGGCAGGTCGCAGATTACATTGGCTGCAATTATGCCATTGGATTGTCCTGTGGCACCGCAGCGCTGCACCTTGCAATTCGCCTTGCAGGAGAAAAGCTTTACGGTATCCCGAAAGTCAGTCACGGCAGTCTGGAAGGTCACAAAGTTTTTGCCTCGGATATGACATTTGATGCCACGGTCAATCCGATTACCTATGAGGGCGGCGAACCCGTGTTTATTGATACAGAGCGTGACACATGGAATATGGATCCGATCGCTCTGGAAAAGGCTTTCGAGATTTATCCCGATGTGAAACTGATCGTTGTAGCCCACCTGTATGGTACGCCCGGAAAGATTGACGAAATCAGGGAGATTGCTGACAAGCATGGTGCTCTCATTATTGAAGATGCCGCAGAAAGTATGGGGGCTACATATAAAGGACAGCAGACAGGTACTTTTGGCGATTATGCAGTTGTTTCGTTCAATGGCAATAAGATCATCACAGGAAGTTCAGGCGGTATGCTGCTGTGTTCTGATAAAGCAGATGCAGACAAAATCAGAAAATGGTCTACACAGAGCCGTGAGGCAGCTCCGTGGTATCAGCATGAGGAACTCGGCTACAACTATCGTATGAGCAATATCATCGCAGGTGTTGTCCGTGGACAGATACCATATCTGGATGAACATATCGCGCAGAAGAAAGCAATCTATGAGCGATACAAGGACGGACTGAAAGACTTGCCTGTATCCATGAATCCGTTTGATGCAGAGAACAGCGAACCGAACTGCTGGCTTTCCTGCATGATGATTGATGAAGATGCGATGGCTCCGTTTGTCCGTGGAGAACTGGATGAACTCTGGAAAAGTGAAGCAGGCAAGAGCAGTCCGGGAGAGATTTTGGCTGCTCTCAGTGCTTTCAATGCAGAAGGTCGTCCGATTTGGAAACCCATGCATATGCAGCCGATTTACAGAAGTCATGGCTTCGTAACTGCCAACGGAAACGGCAGAGGTCAGAGCAACGCATATATTGCAGGCTCCATGACGGATGTCGGTGCTGATATTTTCAGACGCGGTTTGTGTCTGCCGTCTGATAATAAGATGACAGTGGCAGAACAAAATGTGACTATTGATATCATTCATAGATGCTTTGAATAAGGGGGGAGTACGTTGTACGCGAAATATATCAAGAGAGTGCTGGGCTTTGTGCTGTCACTCTGCGCGTTGATCGTATTATCTCCCTTACTGCTGATTCTGATCGTTCTCGGTACAATCTTTATGCGCGGCAATCCGTTCTTTACCCAGCAGCGTCCCGGAAAGAATGAGAAGATTTTCAGGCTCATCAAATTTCGGACAATGGATAATCGCAAGGACAAAGACGGCAATCTGCTGCCAGATGATGTAAGATTGAATAAGTACGGCAGATTCCTCAGAAGCACCTCACTTGATGAGCTACCAGAGCTTGCGAATATTTTGATAGGCGATATGAGTATTATCGGACCGCGTCCTTTGCTGGTAAAGTATCTGCCGCTTTATAATGAGGAGCAAAAGCATAGGCATGATGTTCGCCCCGGTTTGACAGGTTATGCGCAGGCACATGGCAGAAATGCTGTCACATGGGAAGAAAAATTCAAGATGGACGTTTGGTATACGCGTAATATCTCGTTCAAGACTGACGTTCAGATTATCATTGATACAGTCAAAGCTGTTGTTAAGCGAGAGGGTATCAGTTCGGAATCCTCTGCAACAATGGAAGAGTTTATGGGAACAGAAGAAACGACAAAAGAGGCTATGCTGTGAAACAGTTATTGATTATTGGTGCAAGCGGACACGGAAAAGTAGTTGCTGACATTGCAAAGCTCAACGGCTATGACAGCATTCTCTTTTTTGACGATAACAAAAGTCTGACACATTGCGGTTCATATCGAGTTGGTGGTGTGACTGCGGATGTGGAGAATTACGAGGGCGATGTTTTTGTCGCCATCGGCAATGTTGCGATTCGTGAACGCATTCAAACGATGTTTTCTCATCGGACATTTCCGGTTTTGATACATCCTTCTGCGGTCATTGCAGACACCGTACAGATTTCTGTCGGCACTGTCATTATGGCAGGTGCTGTGATCAATGCGGATGCAGTGATTGGAAAAGGATGTATTATCAATACCTGCGCTTCTGTTGACCACGATTGTGTGCTTGGCGATTTCATTCATATATCGGTAGGCGCACATATTGCAGGCACGGTTCATATCGGAAACCGTACATGGATCGGCATTGGTGCCGCAGTCAGCAATAATCTGGACATCAGCGAAAATTGTATGATTGGTGCAGGTGCTGTTGTCATTCGGAATATAGAGGAGAGCGGAACCTATTTCGGTGTTCCTGCAAGAAAACATGAAAATTCTGATACTCACTAATTTTGACCTCGGACTGTATCAGTTTCGTAAAGAGCTGATTGCAGAACTGCTCAAAGAAAATCAGGTTGTCATTTCGCTGCCATATGGTGAATTAGTGGATAAGCTGGTTGAACTGGGATGCAAATTCGTTGACACACCAATGGAACGGCGCGGAATGAATCCTGTTACGGATTTTTCGCTGTTCTTGCGCTACAAAAAGCTTTTGAAAGATGAAAAGCCTGATCTAGTCATTACATACACTATAAAGCCGAATGTATATGGCGGATTTGCCTGCCGTTGCTTGAAAATCCCATATGCTGCGAATATTACGGGACTTGGCACAGCGTTTCAGAAAAAAGGAATGCTCAGAACACTTGTCACTACAATGTACAAGGTCAGCCTCAAAAAAGCGAAAACTGTATTCTTTGAAAATTCTGAAAATATGCAGATTTTCCTTGACGAACAGATCATCCGCAAAGAGCAGGCTTGCCTGCTGAACGGCGCAGGTGTGAATCTGGAACATTATTCCCTACTTGAATATCCTACGGATTGTGATACGACCAGATTTCTATTTATCGGGCGTGTCATGCAAGAAAAAGGGATAGAAGAACTTTTTGCTGCAATGAAAAAACTACGCGCTGATGGGGACAACTGTGTTCTGGATGTACTTGGTGGATATGAGGAAGACTATGCAGATATCATGAAGCAATATGAATCTGAAGGCTGGCTTTTCTATCATGGCTATCAGGAAGATGTGCGTCCGTTTATAGAGAAATGTCATTGCTTCGTACTTCCCTCGTGGCATGAGGGCATGGCAAATACCAATCTGGAATGTGCAGCATCTGGTAGACCGCTGATTACGAGTAATATTGCGGGATGCAAGGAAGCAGTAATTGATGGTAAGAGTGGATTTCTTGCCGAAAAGCAAAATGTTGATAGCTTGTATCAGGCTATAAAACGGTTTATAACACTTTCATATGAAGAACGAAAATCTATGGGAATAGTCGGAAGAACGCATATGGAAGATGTGTTTGATAAAGAAAAGGTGGTTCAAGCAACTCTTGAACGCCTATAAGAGAGGATTTGCAATGAGCAATCAGCCTTTAATCAGTATTATTGTCCCAGTATATAATGCACAGCAATACTTGTCTGATTGCATTTCTAGCCTAATCAAACAAAGCTACGATAATCTGGAGATAATCGCTGTCAATGACGGTTCTTCTGATACTAGTTTAGAGATACTTCGTGATTTCCAAGCTAAAGATAATCGCATCAAAGTGATTGACCAGAAAAATGCAGGTGTATCAGCTGCAAGAAACAATGGAATAAAACACGCATCTGGCGAATATGTCATGTTCGTTGACGCTGATGACTGGATTGACGCTGAAACGTGTCAAACTGCAATCTCCAAGTTGACCAACACAGACGCAGATGTTGTCATGTGGTCATACACCAGCGAATTTGAGCATCGTTCGGAACAAAAGAAACTGTTCCCACAGGAACGTATTTTTGAGAGTGATGATGTTGCCTACCACCTTCATCGACGTTTTGTAGGTATTATTGGCGAAGAACTTGCTCATCCGGAATTTGCTGATTCTCTTTGTCCAGTATGGGGAAAATTATATAAGCGCTCCCTTTTAGATGGCATATCATTTACAGATCTAAAAAAAATAGGCACATATGAGGACGGGTTGTATAATCTGTTTGTATTTGAACGTGTTCAAAGAGCTGTATACCTTCCTGAATACTTTTACCATTATCGTCGTACTACAACTGAATCGGTTACATCGGGATATAGGGAAAAGTTGTTCGACCAGTGGCAGAATCTTTTTCAGATTATGAACTCGTATATTCAAGAACATAAATTGGATTCACAATACAATACTGCGCTTCAAAACAGAATTGCCTTAAGTTTGCTCGGATTAGGTCTAAACGAAATGTCTTCTGACAAATCTTTTATTGGAAAATGCAAAGAAATCAAGCGTATTATTTCATTGCCTGAATATCGAGAAGCATACTGCCAACTGGATTACCAGTACTTTCCGATTCATTGGAAAGTATTCTATAAGTGCGCGAAATACCGATGTTCTGTTGCTATTGTATTTCTCTTAAAGGTAATACAGCATATCATTTCTAGGTGAGATTTCATGATTATTCATTTTTCTATTCTGCTTGTTATTGCTATTGTAAGTGTCATATGGGAATCAAGAATACGATCCTATGCCATATCTGTTACTCAAAATAACAATGTGAATTTGAAAGCTCCAATCATTCCATGGACTATTATTTTTGGCTATCTTTCGTTTTTAGCCGGTATGCGTACAAGTGTAAATGATTCAGGCGCATATAGGACTTCTTTTCAACGGCTTCCAGCGACTCTTGACCACATTAAGGAAATATGGAGCGGTGACGGTAAAGATAAGGGCTTTGATACAATAGCGGCAGTATTTAAAGTGCTGGTATCTGACAATTATCACGCATGGTTTCTTTTCTTTGCAATCATCGAATCCATTCTCCTAATTGCTGTCCTTCGTAAATACTCAGTGAGCCTTTGGGATGGATGTTTCTTTTTTTTCGTGAGTTCTCTTTACTTCAATTACTTTTCCATGATGCGTCAATGGATGGCTGTTGTTATTCTTTTTTATGCATCGAAATTTATCATTGAAGAAAAGCCGGTTCAATATATTATTACCTGTTGTCTTGCTGCACAACTTCATAGCTCCGCATATCTGTTCATCATTGTGTATTTTTTGGTAAGAGGAAAAGCATGGAGCAATAAGCAAAACTTGATTCTCATTGCTTTTTCGATTGGAATGGTCTTTTTTCAACCCATTCTATCCATTATGGACACTACTTTATCAGACACAACATATGACTATGTTATCGATATTATGCAGAGTAACTCAGGTTCTTCCATCATTCGTGCTTTTATTACAATTATTCCTGTTATCATTTCCTATATTGACAGAGATAAACTGGAAGGAAAAATGATAAATCTCTGTGTGAATATGTCGCTGATTACTTTTATGCTGAATCTCTTAGCCTCTTTCACAAGCGGATTATATATTATTCGGTTATCTGTATATACAGAAATTTTTAATGTGATTCTGTATCCTTATCTATTAAACAGAACGATTAGCGACCAAAACAGAAAAATCATCAAGCCTGTTTTTTATCTGCTGTATCTAACTTATTATTTATATCAAATGAACAGAAGTGGTTCATTCTATTATGGAAGCGATATCCTTGGAAACTTCAATTAATCTTGTGAGGAAAAAATGGAACCGATTAGAATCTTGAATCTATTTACTATTATGAACCGTGGTGGCGCAGAAACCATGGTAATGAATTATTATCGGCATATTGATCGAACGAAAGTACAATTTGATTTTATGGTGCACAGAAGAGAAAAAGGTGCTTATGACGATGAAATCCTAGCATTAGGTGGAAAAATATATCATATGCCCGAAATTAGACCTTGGACTTCGTTCAATTATCGGAAACAAGTGTCGAAGTTTTATCGTGATCACCCTGAATACAGAATTATACATTCTCATATGTCTGAGCTTGGATATTATGATTTTATAGAAGCGAAAACAGCCAATGTGCCTGTGCGAATCTGCCATGCCCATAACAGCCCACACGGGTTTGACATTAAATCTCCTGTACGCTGGTACTATAAAACCATGATGAAGCCGTATATCACACACAGATTTATGTGCGGAGAAGAATCCGGAGAATGGCTGTTTGGAAAGCAATATAAGGATAGCTTTATTCAGCTCAATAATGCCATTGATGCTGAAGCATATGCCTACGCTCCTAATATCAGGGAGCAAGTCAGGGAAAGCCTTGGCATCTCAACGCAATTAGTCGTTGGTCATGTCGGACGTTTTAACTACCAGAAAAATCATCCGTTTATTATTGACGTGTTTTCTGAACTATTAAAAAAGAATGGTGACGCTGTTCTGCTTTTGGTTGGCAATGATTCTGGTGATGATGGAGCAGCTATCCACGATAAAGTGAAAACATTGGGAATTGAAAAGCAAGTACAATTTCTTGGAACGAGAACTGATGTTGCCGATGTTATGCAGGCGATGGATGTGTTTCTATTCCCTTCTTTTTTTGAAGGTCTTTCTTTAGCAAGCATTGAAGCGCAAGCATCCGGTCTACCGCTTTTGATATCCGACAGAATACCCATTGAATGCAAAAAAACGGATTTAGTCCATGTATATCCTCTTTCTATGCCTGCAAGTCAATGGGCTGACGAAATCATCAAACTCTCAAAAACGGAACGAAGAAATACAACAGAAGAAATCAGACAATCCGGATATGACATTCAATCAAATGCAAAAGTGCTTCAGGATTTCTATCTAAAAGCATGGGAGGCTGCAAATTGAAATTGCTGACTATTTTTACCCCCGCATACAATCGCGCCCATACTTTACCAAGAACCTATCAATCGTTGCTTGCGCAGAATTGTAAAGATTTTGTTTGGTTGATCGTTGATGACGGATCGTCAGACAAGACTGCCGAGTTAGTAAGAGAATGGCAGCAACTGGATAATGGCTTTGAAATTCGATATATCTACAAGGAAAACGGTGGAATGCATACCGCCCATAACACTGCCTATGAGAATATTGATACAGAATTGAATGTATGCATCGATTCAGATGATGCGCTTGCAGAAGGTGCGGTATCAAAAATTCTTCAGTTATGGAAAGACAAAAAAAGCGACAAGTATGCCGGCATTATCGGCTTAGATGCTGATATGTCAAGTGGAAAGGTCATCGGAACTTCATTTCCGAAAGATATGAAATATACTACTCTTCAAGGATTCTACGAGTCCGGCGGCAGGGGAGATAAAAAACTTGTGTACCGTACTGACATAATGAAATCGTTACCGCCTTATCCAGTATTTGAAGGCGAGAAATACGTTTCGCTTGGCTGGAAATATCAACTATGCGATCAGCAATATCAAATGATTACAACAAATGATATTCTATGTAATGTTGAATATCAAGCTGACGGTTCATCCATGAATATGTTTCGTCAGTATCTTCGTAATCCTAAAGGATTCGCTTTTGTTCGGAAAGAGAATATGAAATATATAAAGTCAAGAAAACGCAATTTTATTGACTGCATTCATTATGTGTCTAGCAGCATTTTGAGTAAGAACAAGCATTTTATAAAAGAATCTCCCAAAAAGTTTCTTACAGTTCTTGCGATTCCGTTTGGTATAGCATTAACGATATATATTAGACAGAAGGTTGCATCGTTATGAGGACTGAGCACAAGGAATATTTTACGTTTTTTCGTGTCACGGGCACTCTTTTCATTCTGTTATGCCACTTTACATCTGAATGCCCATACCCACTTTTGAAAATGTCGTCACAGTTCTTTAGTATCGGCGTCGAAATGTTCATTATTCTATCAGGTGTTCTCTTTGGCATACAAAAGAACATACATGAAAATCCGCTTCACTGGTATTTAAAACGAGTTTTACGCATCTTTATCCCATATGAATTATTTGTTGGAATTCTATTTCTGATTCATTTGATATGTCGAATTCGTATTTCTACCAACTGGCTATGGTTTATCTTCGGATTACAAGGTTCAAATGTAGGAATTCGCGGCGGAGATCACACATGGTTTATTACTCCACTCTTAATTTGTTATCTCATCACTCCATTATTGAGTTATCTCTCATCCAGATCCTCAAAGCCTTTTTGTTTTGTAATCATTCTCTCTGTAATTCCGATACTATTAGCAATCTTTCCACAGCCTTTTGTGTTTGTTATCTTCTCATTGGTTTGCTGGTATGGAATTGCTTTTATTCTTGGCCAAAACATTTCCAAAATTCCTATCACGCGAAAATATGCTTGTTTTTCTTTTATTATGATGATTTCGATGTGCTCAATTAGATTGATAGCACGCTATTACTTTGATGGGAGTATTTTGTACGACCGAATTGCTGTAGGCTATACACAGACTCTTACCTCGTTTGCGCTTTTGTATATATTTGCGTTCTTGTTTCAAAATAAAACTGCAGGTCGAATAGTAAACTACCTGAGTTCAATTAGCTTCGAAATATACTTATATCATTATATGTTTTGCGTTGGACCATTTCGCATTTTTGATATTACAGAAAATTGGATACTTGGTTGTTGCATTATTTTCATACTAACAATATGTATTGCAACAGTCATGCAACGGTTTTCAAAAATCATTACCGAAAGGATACATATATGATTCCAAAGAAAATCCATTACTGCTGGTTTGGCAGAGGTGAAAAACCGAAGCTTGCTCAGAAATGCATTGCCAGCTGGAGAAAGTATTGCCCTGATTATGAAATTATCGAATGGAATGAGGATAATTTCGATGTCAATTACAACGAATACACTCGGTATTGCTATGAAAATAGAAAGTGGGCATTTCTGACTGATTATGTTCGGCTTCTTCTCATACATCAACACGGCGGTATATACTTCGATACTGATGTTGAACTGATTAAGTCACCAAATGGTTTACTCGATAATGATGCTTATTTCGGATTTGAAAACTCTGAATTCGTCAACACGGGACTTGGTTTTGGTGCAGTTGCCAATCATCCTGTTATTGAAGCCATGATGGAAAGATATAGTACATTAACTCAAAATCCTGATGGGTCATTTCAACTCATTGGTTGTCCTATTCTGAATACCGAAACATTGGTTCAATACGGCCTTGTCAAAAATGGCAAAGAACAGAATTTAAAAG
This sequence comes from Ruminococcus sp., assembly GCA_024403995.1. Classification (GTDB taxonomy): domain Bacteria; phylum Bacillota; class Clostridia; order Oscillospirales; family Ruminococcaceae; genus Ruminococcus. Next base: position 47,181 of record JAKSQT010000007.1, on the reverse strand, counting down.
ACAATGTCATAGTATTTCCGATTGATTACTTCAACCCTCTGGACGATGCGACAGGTATCCTGTCTAAAACCGCAAACACTTATTCTATCAATCACTATGGTAAAAGCTGGCTTAGCAAGAAAAGTATCATTCGTAGTAAACTTGCGCGACCATTGCATAGATTGTTTGGAAACGATTTCCTTTCCAAAATAAAAGGGAAAGACTAATATGGAACTCTCAAAAAACGATTCAAAGATGTTACAAGGCTTATCTGTTCTAGCTATGCTTTGCTTGCATTTATTAGATAAGTCTTATGAAGGATTATTTACGCCTTTAATTTTTATCTTTGGAAAACCGCTCAGCTTTTATTTAGCGCAGATGTCGGATTTTTGTGTCATGGGTTTTGCATTTTGTTCAGGTTATGCTCATATGAAATTATCTGATGATTCTTCGTTCTATCGAAAACGACTGAAAAGTTTACTTATTCTGCTCTGTAATTTCTGGCTGATTATTCTAGTATTTTCAATTGTCAGCGTAATATCTGGACATAGTGATTTTATGCCAGGCAGCCTTTCAAAACTGCTGTTAAACATTTTCATGCTGTCAAATTCTTATAATGGTGCATGGTGGTATATGTACGCATACACTATCCTTGTTCTTATTTCACCACTTATGATGAAAATTATAAAGGAAACCAATCCTATCCTTTTGATTGGTATTGGTGGGGTTATTTACGTACTATGTCATTTTTTGCGTTTCAGAGTCAATACAGGAAATCTTTTCCTTGATAAAATTGGACCATTTGGAGTCACTTGGTTCGAATACGTGATTGGCGCTTTATGTTTCAAGTATCGGTACTTTACAGTCGTTGGAACTTTCTTGAACAAGCTGAATCCTTGGTTCAAACGTGGTATCTTCGGAATTATGTTTATTGCAATCCTAATCGGACACACCTTAATCGTCCCTAGTTTGATTGTTGCACCATTTACCGGCTTGATTATCATTACGATGTTTCAGCTATCAAAAAAGCCCTTGTTTCTTGAAAAAATATTTTTCCTTATTGGAAAACATTCAACAAATATCTGGCTGACACATATGTTTTTCTATTCTGTTTTATATGTGGATTTAGTATACTGTGCCAGATATCCTGCTTTTATCTTTCTTCTTATGCTTGCAATCACCATCCCAATTTCAATGGTTCTTTCGACCATTCAAAAGCCGATTGCAAAGATTGTCTCCTCCATATAAGGAAATGAATAATGAAAAAGATTCTGATTTTTTCCCATGCAATGGAAATCGGCGGTGCCGAAAAAGCATTGCTTGGTTTACTGGAAACGATTGATACAACAAAATATGAGGTGGATTTATTTTTGATGCGCCATCAAGGTGAACTTATGAAGTATATTCCATCTAATATCAATCTGTTACCGGAAGAACCGCACTACGCTTCGATGGCTATTCCAATAATACAAACTTTTGGAAAAAGACAATTTCGTGTTGCACTCGGGCGCATCAACGGTAAAATGAAAGCAAGAAAACGAGTTGATGAACTGAATATTCAAGGAGAAAATGATATTTCACTCGATTATAGCCACAAATATACCATGTCAGCTATGCCACAAATTTCAGAAAAGCAATATGACCTAGCAATTAGTTTTTTAACACCTCATTATTATGTGGCCAATAAGGTAAAAGCACATAGAAAAATCGCTTGGATTCACACTGATTATTCAATTGTTCAGGTAGATCAACAATCTCAGCTGGAAATGTGGGATGCATATGACTGCATTGCTTCTATTTCAGATAATGTAACCGATAGCTTTTTACAAGTATTCCCTGAACTTGAAGCGAAAGTTAAACTTCTTCCAAATATAATACCCATTCGATATCTTTATTCTCTAGCTGATGCTAATAACGTTCAGATGGAATTCCCATCACAATCAACAGTAAAATTGTTGTCTATCGGTCGTTTTTGCCAAGCCAAAAACTTTGACAACATTCCAGATATCTGTCGCATCATCCGATCCTCTGGGATTGATGTCAAATGGTACATCATCGGATATGGTGGGGATGAACAATTTATCAAAGACAAAATCGCTGCAACAGATATGCAGGATCACGTAATTATGCTTGGTAAAAAAGAGAATCCTTATCCATATATCAAAGCGTGCGACATATATGTGCAACCCAGTCGCTATGAAGGAAAATGTGTGTCTGTTCTTGAAGCGCAACTTCTTCACAAACCTGTAATCATTACCAGTTATCCAACTTCTAGTAGTCAACTTGAAGATGGATTCGATGGGATTATCGTTCCAATGGACAATGATGAGTGCGCACAAGGGATTTGCAGAGTTCTATCAGATACGCAATTACAAAATACTCTGATTGAAAATACATATCAGAGAGATTATTTAAGCCATGAAACGCTTGAAAAGATATACGATTTATTAGAAAAGGAGCATTCAGAATGATACGGCAATTGCTGAAAGAAATCGTCTATCGCCTTCGTGGAGAGTACACTACCGAGAAGTTATTAAAAATGGGACTTAAAGTGGGCAGTAATTTCCATAGGTTGATTGGAGTCATTATTGATCCTGCACACTGTTGGCTGATTGAAATAGGAGATAATGTTACTCTTGCTCCGAGAGTTCATATTTTGGCACATGATGCAAGTACAAAACAGCTATTAGGATATGCCAAGATTGGTAAAGTGACGATTGGCAACAATGTTTTTATCGGTGCAGATAGTGTTGTGTTACCGAACGTACATATTGGTGACAATGTAATTGTTGGTGCTAATTCAACAGTAACTCGTGACTTGGAAAGCGGATTTGTATATGCTGGTTCGCCAGCAAAAAAAATAACTTCCATTGAGGAATTTATAAATAAGAATAAAGCCTTAATAGATACTGTTCCTTGTTTTGGAGAAGAATACACTACTCGCCAAAATGTATCTGATGAAAAGAAAAAGGAAATGCGAGAAAAATTAAGTTCAACTTGTGGATTTATTGCCTAGGAGGCTTAAATGAACGAAACACAACAAAAATGTTTTGATATACTCGTTGAAATTGATCGGGTATGCAAAGCAGCAAATTTAAAATATTTCATCTATGCTGGCACCCTTCTAGGTGCTGTAAGACACAACGGCTTTATTCCTTGGGATGATGATATAGATATTGTAATGATGAGAAAGGATTATAATAGATTCCCACAAGCATGTCTTGAATATCTAAATAAAGACAAATTTGAACTGCAATCTATATATACTGATCCAAATACGAGTAACCCTTGGATGAAATTACATGATAGAAATACAGCATTTATATCTGGAGGACGAAAAGATGGAGCAATGGAAGGGATCAATATTGATATATTCCCTATTGACAACGCTCCCGAACAATCCTGCAAATTAAAAAATAGGGCGCGATATTTTGATACTATGAATTTTATATACCAATATCGTTTCCAGTATCATAATCCTAAAGCATCTTGGAAAATGCGCGTTTTCCAATACCTAATCTCATTTATACCACCTTTCAAAGAACAAGCATTCAAAGAAAAATATGATAGAAAGATACAGGATTACAATCATTATCAAACACGAAATGTAGTGTATTTTTCAAATCGAAAATACATGAGAAAAGTAATTGATCGTTCTGTATTTGCTGAAACAGAATTCATACAATTTGAAACACAGAAATTTCCCGCACCTTCAGGTTGGAAAGAAGTTTTAATACATTTATATGGTGATAATTATATGCAACTGCCTCCAATTGAGCAACAAAAGACTGTCCACGGTTCCGCAATAGTAGATTTAGAACATTCGTGGCGTGAATATAAACGAGGAGATAATGGATATGAAAAGATATAAAATTGGATATACAAGTGGCGTTTTCGATCTGTTTCATATAGGACATCTAAACATCTTGAAAAATGCGAAACAATATTGTGATTTTCTCATTGTTGGCGTAAGTACTGATGAATTGGTTGAATCATACAAACATAAAAAACCAATAGTACCGTTTGAGGAAAGAATAGCAATTGTTGAAGCTATTAAATATGTCAATCAGGTAGTACCTCAAACGGATATGGACAAACGAAAAGCCTGGGATACATTGCACTATGATGCGCTCTTTCATGGTGACGATTGGAAAGGCTCTGAGCTGTACAATAAGTACATAGCGCAATTTGAAGGAACAGGAGTTGATATGATTTTCCTTCCACATACTGAAGGTACCTCATCAACACTCCTTGCGGAAGTGATACGTTCTACGGTGAATTAATAATGGCATATTTACAATCAGGGCAGAAAACAGAATGTTGCGGTTGTGGTTTGTGTGTTGTAAAATGTCCTCAAAAAGCTATTTCCATGCTATCTGATGAAGAAGGGTTTCTGTATCCCAAAATTGACACTGAAAAGTGTACTAATTGCGGTTTGTGCAATAGAATCTGCATACACAATACGACACATGAGTTGAATTATCCCATTTCTGCTTGGGCAGCAATATGCAAATTTGATAGTATCTTGTTGGAAAGTTCTTCCGGTGGTGCATTTTATGCTATCACAAAAGCGTGTTCAGAAAGCACTATGATATATGGTGCTTCGTGGAATGGTCGAAGCCAAGTCATTCACAAAGGGGTTGCTGCTCCTCGGGCATATGAAGCTTTTCGTAAGTCAAAATATATTCAAAGTCATATACTTTCTATATTTAGTCAAATAAATACTGAATTAAAGCAAGGAAAACAAGTTGTTTTTACAGGCACGCCTTGCCAATGTGCTGCATTAAAATCTTTTTTGAATGTTGAATATGATAATCTGTTGCTCGTTGATTTAATCTGTCATGGTGTTTCTAACGGCCAGATTCTAGAATATTGTCTCAAATGTTTCGATCGAAGACATGACAAGATATCTCAAATTTCTTTTCGACACAAAGAGAAGGTAAATGGTCACTGGAATTCAAAACTTTTAAAACTAAAGTATATGTCAGAAAAAACAAAGATCTTAGATTACAACACTTGTGGTTTTTTACGTGGCTATGACAACGGCTATCTCTTCCGTCCCTCTTGTCATATATGTCCCTATGCCCAAATCAATCGTATATCTGACATTACTCTAGGTGATTATTGGGGCGGTGAGAAAAAAGGATTTGATCCCCATCATGGAGCATCGCTGATACTGATCAATACTAATAAAGGAAACATTTTTTGGGAAATGATGAAAAATCAACTTGAAGTCCAGACTATTGACCTCAACTATGCTTCATCTCATAATAAAAGACTAAATGCACCTGATGCTGGAAATCCCAATAGAGAACAATTCCTTCATGAGCTTTTTAGTTCAAGTTCAGATTTTGAAAAAACAATTCAAAAATATGTTCCCAGAATTCCTAAATGGAAAATTTGGGCGCATAGAATTAAAAATGAATTTTTTGATCACTGATAATTTGTATATATAGAGGTGATTCAATGCCAAGGGTATCCATTATTCTTCCTGTCTATAATGTTGAAAACTGTATCGAACGTTGTTTGCTTTCTCTCACCAATCAGACGCTATCTGATATTGAAATACTTGCAATCGATGACGGTTCAACTGATAATAGTGGGAAAATATGCGATGATTTTGCCAATACAGATTCACGAATAACAGTGGTTCATAAAGAAAACGAAGGCCCTTCTGCCGCTCGAAACATCGGCATCTCAAAAGCCAATGGTGAATATATTGGTTTTGTTGATTCCGACGATTATGTCGATGAAGAAATGTTTGAAACGCTCTACAATCTTGCAAAGAACAATGATGTTGATGTTGCTATGTGTAGTTATTGTATTTTCAATTCTGGAAAAATCGAAAAAATCCCTTTAAATTATAGAAGCTATCTTTGTTCAAATTCAGAAATTAAAAAAGAACTCTTATATCTTTACTATTCCAGATCACACGCCGGATTGTATTCACTCTGTAATAAAATATATAAAAATAGTTTTTTGTCTTTGAATGCATTTCATTTCAATGAAAAGCTCCGTCGTGCTGAAGATGCATGGTTTAACTATGAAGTGTTACGGTCTGCAGATTCTTTTGCATTTAGCCCTCAACAACTATACTACTATTGTCAAAATACAAATAGTATCATGCATACTCCGCAAAAGAACCAATATCATCAATGGGTTGAAAATCGTCAAAAGTTGTTAGAAGACAATCAAATTCATCAATTTAGAATTGATTATAATCAATTCTATTATGAATTCTTATATAAAGTATCCATATTATGTCGCGAATTTGCAGGTGAAAAGAATTATACTGAAATTCAGAGTATTTTAGATGATCCTTTCTATCAAAATGCTACGAACTACATCTCGCTTCTTCCACAACATATTCGTATCTTGCATTTTTGTGGGCATAGATCCAAACATATCACAATACTCCTCTACAGAATATGGAGTATCATTACACATGAGGACAGAGAATGAATACAGGTCGCAAAATCTCATTAAATCTTGTTTTAGGAATTGCTAGTGAGTTACTATCAATAATACTTGGTATTATTGTACCAAGACTAATATTAACCAGTTACGGTTCTGAAACAAATGGCCTTCTCAGTTCTGTAACACAAATATACTCTTATGTTGCTCTGTTGGAAGCTGGAATAGGTACTGCAACTATTCAGGCTTTGTATAAAACACTCGGAAAAGAGAATAAAGCAGCCACCAATGCAGTATTAGCTGCAACAAATCGATATTATCATCGAACCGGTTTTTTGTATCTTCTAGCCATTCTCCTTTTTTCTATTATATATCCACTTGTGGTATCAACAGATATTCCCACTATTACTGTTGTTCTGGTAATCATATTTAATGGGATTGGAAGCGTAATAAATTATTTCTTTCAGGCTAAATATTTCCTATTACTCCAAGCAGAAGGTAAGAATTATGTTCAGACTGCACTTGGAATGTTTACCAATGTATTTAAAAACATTGCCAAAATAGTCTTGATGGCATCTGGCTGCAATGTTGTTTTTGTTCAAGCCATCGCAATGTTCATCAGTATGATCCAAATGATATATATTACAAGATATATCAAAAAAAACTATTCTTGGATCGATTTGTCTGTTCAGCCTGACTTCAAAGCAATTTCGCAAAGTAAAAATGTTCTTGTACATCAAATTAGTGGACTTATCTATAATAATACCGATTCAATTACACTAACAATATTTTGTGGGCTGAAAATTGTAAGTATCTATTCTATGTACACCATGTTGTTTGGTATGATTAGTACTGCATTAAGCACAGTATCTTCAAGCTTCATTTTTTCTCTTGGTCAAACATTCCATATTGATAAAAAAAGATTTATGAAGATGTATGATGCTTTTGAGCTTTATTATATGACTTTGGTGTTTGCTTTGTATTCAATTGCAAACTATTTTATCTTGCCATTTATGAGACTATATACGGCCGGCGTTTCAGATATCAATTATATAGACAAAAAATTGCCTCTTCTATTCATTTCCATTTCATTATTATCTTGTGGTCGAAGTGCCGCTAACCAGGTTATCAATTTTGCAGGACATTTTAAATTGACACAAAATCGTGCAATCGCAGAAGCAGCTATTAATTTGGTTACCTCAGTTGTAGCGGTTCAGTTTTGGGGAATATATGGGGTCTTAATCGGCACCATTGCAGCACTTCTGTATCGTTCCAATGATATTATCTTATATGCAAATCGTCGTATACTGCAAAGATCTGTTTGGATGACTTACAAGCGTTGGGTTGTAAATTTAACAACATTTTTCCTCATATTATGCCTTAACCACTTTCTTAATTTCAACATTGATTCGTATGGAAAATTGTTTTTAATCTGTATTCCATATACCATACTTACGCTTATTATATTCTTTACTGTTTCTTCTCTATTCGAACGTCAAATTGCGAAGTACACATTTAGATATATTCTATCCAAGGTGATTAAAAATGAGATTTCTTAATCATCTATTGCACATTCTTTATACAAGTTCCTTGAGTACTATTATTCTTGTAATGCTTCTTTCTCTTTTGTTGTTTGCAACGCTCTCAACAGTATATCCAAAGTTCGTTCGAAGAGTTTCCCTTTCTTTATATATATTTTCTGTATGTGCAATTCTATTGGTTACAAATATTGGACGGACTAGTATCAATATATATCAATTTTCATTTATTCCATTTGTTCGCTTAAATTTCACGAATGAATCATTCAGAATGTATGTCATGAATGCATTCCTTTTCTTCCCATATGGTCTATTTCTTCCCTATGCACTCCCTGAAAGAGTAAAACATCCAATTCGAATCACAATTTTTTCGGCTTTATTTTTTTCACTTATCATAGAAACAATACAACTTATATTCCGACTGGGCACTTGCGAAACCGATGATGTTATAATGAATACGCTGGGTGCCACAATCGGCTCCCTCTCCTATATTCTTAGCAACTGGCTCCGAAAAAGGAAAGAAAAACGCAAAGTCGAGAACACATAAACATTATCTCACAGAAAGGAAGTTGCCCTTTGGACAAACAGCACCAAATACTTCTGTCGTTACTGGCATCTTCGCTTTTTGAACGACAGGAAATCCTAATCACAGATATCGACTGGTACAAGCTCTATCAAGAAGCGATGTCGCAGGCGGTCTTTCCGCTGATATTTACGGAGCTGGATCTCACTATTCCTTCTGAGAAAAAGGAAGAATGGGAAAATCGTTTCCGTTACTATATTTCGGTCAACACGAATGTCACATACGAGCATAGTGAGCTGAATGACACTCTGGCGAAGCGAAACATCCCTTATGTCATCCTCAAAGGCGTAGCATCTGCATCTTACTATCCCAATCCTGCTCTGCGTGTCTTGGGCGATGTGGATTTTCTGCTTGCCGAAAAAGACATGGACTCTGCCACAGAATTACTGACTGAAATCGGCTTTACTGCAAAGGACGAAGAAATACAGGGCAAGCATCTGGGATTCCATCGCCGCAACTCCGTTTGGGAGATGCACCGCAGTATCAATGGTGTGCCGGAGGGCGAAGCGCAAGCCATCGTAGACGAATATCTCTCTGACATTATCGAAACGGCGGTGGACTATCAGACGGAGAATGGAACAATCAAAATTCCGGACACATTCCATCATGGACTGGTGTTGTTGCTCCACACAGCCTCTCATTTGACCTCTGAGGGCATCGGACTGCGACACTTGTGCGACTGGGCAGTATTTGCATCCAGTCTCTCAAATGATGAATTTCGCGCCATTTTCGAGGACAAGCTGCAACGATGCGGCTTGTGGCGATTCGCGCAGATTCTCACGCTGGTATCTATGCGGTATCTGCATATACCCAAACGCGAATGGGCTGGCACGGTGGACGAATCGGTGCTTGTCGGACTGATGGAAGATATCCTGTCAGGCGGTAACTTCGGGTTCAAAGACAATGACCGATATAATCAGATCAAGTACATCTCTGATCGTGGCGATCATACCGTAACAAAACGTGCTCCCGTCATTCAAGTATTCCATACCATTCGGGCAAAGGCGAAAGCACAGAATACAAGTAGTATTCGTGTGGTTAGCGATTACTTGAAAATGGTCAAATCGGGCCAGCGGAAATTGGACAGCGCACATACTCTTGCGAATGCGAAAAAACGCAAGGCAATATATGCTGAGTTTCATTTGTTTGATAAGGAGAACTCCCAATGAGCATTCTACTGACAGGCGGAACGGGCTTTATCGGCTCGCACACCGCCGTTGAAATGATAAATCAAGGCAATGACGTTGTTATCATCGACAACCTCTTCAACAGCGATGCATCCGTTGCAGAACGCATCGGAACGATCACAGGCAAGACGCCCGCATTCTATCAGGGCGATGTCACCGACAAAGAAATGCTCCGAAAAATTTTCTCGGAGCAAACGATTGATGCCGTGGTGCATTTTGCAGGATATAAGGCAGTAGGGGAGTCAGTACAAAAACCGCTGATGTACTACCGAAACAACCTCGACACGACTCTGTCGCTGTTGGAAGTTATGCAGGAATTTGGATGTAAACGTCTGATATTCAGTTCCTCGGCGACCGTATATAGTAAATCTGAAAATGTTCCGTACACAGAGGACAATGACGAACTCGGCTGCACCAATCCTTACGGCTGGACAAAGCTGATGAACGAACAGATTTTGCGCGACGCTACTGCCGCTGATCAGGAGCTGTCTATCGTCTTACTGCGATACTTCAACCCCATCGGCGCACATGAATCAGGCTTGATTGGCGAAAAGCCAAACGGCATCCCCAACAACCTGATGCCTTATATCACGCAGGTGGCGGCAGGAATCCGTGACCATCTGTCCGTATTCGGCAACGATTACCCGACACCTGACGGTACGGGTGTCCGCGACTATATTCATGTGGTAGACCTTGCGAAAGGTCATGTCGCCGCATACGATTACAGCAAACAGCACACGGGCTGTGAGGTCATCAACCTCGGCACAGGTATCGGATACAGCGTTCTGGATATTGTCCATGCCTTCGAAGAAGCCAATCAGCTGACCATTCCCTACGAGATCGCACCGCGTCGTGCAGGTGACATTGCAACTTGCTATGCAAACCCACAGAAAGCAGAAGAACTTCTCGGCTGGAAAGCAGAAAAGTCCCTGCAAGATATGTGCAGAGACTCTTGGAATTGGCAGAAAAATTCTAAGGGAAAGTAACTGATAAGGATAACAAAAAAGGAATAATGTCTGCTGACAGAAAGAAACGGCTGCTTGAAATCGGCTATCCATTTTTGAAGACAAAATGATTGGTTTGATTGAAAATACGCGACTGGAGGTGCATTATGAACATGGTCGAAAAGAATGCAAGAAAAGAAAATAAAGAGCGTATGATTCGTGTCCGGGTGACAGCTGACGAACACAAGGAATTTGTAAAACGAGCAAAAGAACAAGGCTTTCAATCTGTTAGCGCATTTATTCGTTCTTTGATTGAAGAAAAAAGCACTACCTAATGAATTCTCATTGCTGGGTAAAGCCTGTGGCATACCGACGAACCCACACGCAATCTATAAGCGAACTATCAATCGATAAAAAGAATAACTATACGTATGCGTCAAATAATCGACACATACGTCGTATCTATAAGCGAATGATCAACCAACGCAAAAGAATAACTATACAGCGTAGGACAGTCGTTTTATGCTTCTGTCCGACGTCCATATATGACAAAGCGCACAGTGCAGAATATTCTGTCCTGTGCGCTTTGTCAAAAACTATGGCGGAGAAAGAGGGATTTGAACCCTCGCGACCCTTTCGAGCCCTACTCCCTTAGCAGGGGAGCCCCTTCACCGCTTGGGTATTTCTCCATGGTGAATGCGAGATCCGTTAGAAAAATATGGCGGAGAGGGTGGGATTCGAACCCACGGTGCATTGCTGCATCACTAGTTTTCAAGACTAGCTCCTTAAACCGCTCGGACACCTCTCCGTCCGGATTCAGCTTAATCATTATAGCACAAAATAAAAGATTTGTCAAGCCTTTTTGAAAAATAAATCACAGAAAAAGCGGAGCCCGAAGAAAACGGACTCCGCTTTTGTGCGTAAATTCGGAAATTAAGCTTTGCCGACAGAACCGAACAGTTCCATCTTTTCCTTAACGGTAGCTTTGATAGCCTCAACGCCGGGAGCGAGGAGCTTTCTGGGATCGAAGCCCTTGCCCTGGAGATCCTTGCCTGCTTCGACATACTTTCTGGTTTCAGCAGCGAAAGCGAGCTGGCATTCGGTGTTGACGTTGATCTTTGCAACGCCGAGGGAGATTGCTTTCTTGATCATGTCAGCAGGGATGCCTGTACCGCCGTGGAGAACGAGGGGCATATCGCCGACCTTTTCCTTAACAGCAGCGAGGGTCTCGAAGCTAAGGCCTTCCCAGTTTTCGGGATATTTACCGTGAATATTGCCGATACCGGCAGCGAGCATGGTTACGCCGAGATCAGCGATAGCCTTGCACTCATCAGGATCTGCACATTCGCCCTTACCGATGACACCGTCTTCTTCGCCGCCGATAGCGCCGACTTCAGCTTCAAGGGAGATGCCGAGAACGTCGCAGGTGTTGACGAGAGCGGTGGTCTTTGCGATGTTTTCTTCGATCGGGTAGTGAGAGCCGTCGAACATGATGGACGAGAAACCTGCGTTGATGCAAGCTTTTGCACCTTCGAAGGTACCGTGGTCGAGGTGAAGTGCAACAGGAACGGTGATACCGAGTTCCTCGATCATGCCCTTGACCATGCCGACAACGGTGGTGTAGCCGCACATATACTTGCCTGCGCCTTCGGAAACACCGAGGATAACAGGGGAGTTGAGCTCCTGAGCCGTTTGCAGGATCGCCTTGGTCCATTCGAGATTGTTGATGTTGAACTGACCGACAGCGTACTTGCCGTCTCTAGCCTTGTTCAGCATTTCTTTTGCAGATACCAGCATTATAATTTCCTCCTATTAGAACTGTCATTTTCGGACAGTATTCTCATTTGGTGGATTTCACCGTCATCTATTATACATGATTCTGTCAAAAAAAGCAAGAGAAAATTTGAAGAATTTGCGGCGTCAGAATGAAATCATGCAAAAACGATAAAAATTCAGGAAAATTTACGGTATAAGGTTGCAGATTGCGGACATACTGAGGGTTGATCCAAATACTGTAAAGAAAGCAGGAGGAAATGATATGAAACGAAAAATGCTTGGGATACTGATGATGGTGCTGCTGATTGTCGGAGCGGCAAGCATCGCTGTGACGGAGCAGCGGCTGACAGAACTGGAGAACGGTGTACTGCGGCTGCATATACTGGCAAATTCCGATTCGGACGCGGATCAGATGCTGAAACTTCATGTTCGGGATGCGCTTTTGTCACAGTCGGAGAGATGGATGTACAATGCTGAAAATGCAGCCGGTGCAGAAATACAGTTACAGCAGCATCTTCCTGAAATCAAAGCGATTGCGGAAGAAACCCTGCGTGCATACGGCAGCAGTGAGAATGTGTGTGTTCTGCTCTGTGATACGGAATTTCCTGTAAGGACATATGAGGATGTGACACTCCCTGCCGGGATATATCATGCACTGCGCGTGGAAATCGGTGCGGCAGAAGGACATAACTGGTGGTGCGTGATGTATCCGTCGCTTTGTGTCCCGGCGGCAGGATGCAATGCGGTGTCAGAAATGTCGGAAGAATTCAGCGCAGGGGTATGTGATATGACTGCCAATCCGTCGAAATACGCGGTACGGTTCAAATGCGTAGAGATCGTGCGCGGCATTCGAAACTATGCCTTTGAGAAATTGACGGAAGAGATTCACACAGAGAAAGAGGACGCAATATAATAGTTGCAGCAAAAGCAGCGGCTGTTCTTGTGCAATCCGCTAAAATATCGACAGCAAAACAAAAATTATTTAGTGAGGTGCTCTTTTTTTCTCGTTAGGTATTGCCAAATCGCAGAAAGTGGTGTAAAATAGATGCATATTGAATTGGATAGCAAAGCTGTCTGAAATTATTTGGAGGTTTATTTTATGATTTCTGCAGGCGATTTCCGCAATGGTATGACATTTGAGATGGACGGTCAGGTCGTTCAGGTCATCGAATTCCAGCACGTAAAACCCGGTAAGGGTGCTGCTTTTGTACGTACCAAGTATAAGAACGTTATCACCGGTGCTGTTGTTGAAACTTCTTTCAACCCGACCGCAAAATTCCCGACCGCATATGTTGAGCGCAAGGATATGCAGTACAGCTACAATGACGGCGATCTCTACTATTTCATGGATCTCGAAACCTATGAGCAGGTTCCGATCAGCAAGGATATCCTCGGCGACAGCTTTGCTTTCGTCAAGGAAGAAATGGAAGTCAAGGTTCTGTCCTATAAGGGCAAGGTATTCGGCGTTGAGCCTCCTTTCTTTGTCGAGCTTCAGGTCACAAAGACCGATCCCGGCTTCAAGGGCAACACCGCTACCAACGCAACCAAGCCTGCTATCGTTGAGACCGGCGCAGAGATCAAGGTTCCGCTGTTCATCGATGAAGGCGATATGATCCGTATTGATACCCGTACCGGCGAGTACATGGAGCGTGCATAATCGTTCCTGACTCTGAGGAAAATTCAAAATTACGCTGCACCGCATCGGAAAGGATGGAGAAACGCATGAAACTGACTGAAAAAATCGCTTATATGAAGGGCTTGTTCGACGGTATGGAGTTGGACACCACCACAAAAGAAGGCAAGGCGATCGCCCAAATGGCTGAGGTCATGGAGGAAATGGCGGTCTACATTGATGATTTGCAGTCCCAGCTCGATGAAGTGACTGAGCTTTGCGACATTCTGGATGAAGACCTCGGTTCTGTGGAGGAAGACCTCTACTGTGATGATGACGAGGACGATGAGGATGATGACGAAGACGAGAGCGGCTGGGGATGGAATGACGACGATGATGACGATGATTTCGACTTGGGCAATGTGATCGACCCGGACGACATCGATTATCTCGGCGAGGAAGACGAGGAAGCACAGTACGAAGTACAGTGCCCGACCTGCGGCGATACGATCATCATTGACGAAACCATTCTGGAAGAAGGCAGCATTGTATGTCCCGGCTGCGGCGAATCGCTGGATTTTGATTATGATACCATTATCCCCAGCGTTGCCGATGACGAGGATGAAGCAGAGGAAGCGGAGGACGCTCCCGAAGCTTGATTTGAGCAATTTGTTTCAGGGCGAGGCGTAATTCCTCACCGGCGGTGACAGTCCGCGAGCCGTTTTGACGGCATGAATCGGTGAAACTCCGATACCGACGGTATAGTCCGGATGAAAGAAACGAATCGTACACGAAAATTTCATGTACAATCCGCGCACCCATGAAGCATCATGGGTGCGCTTTTTATGTTTGAGGAGGTTGTTTTCGATGCCGACTGCATCTCAAAGCAGAACCAAAAAAATTTCCATTCTTGCGATGATGTGCGCACTTGGATGGCTGACAATGTTTCTCATCAAGATCCCTGTGGTCAGCTTTCTGAAATATGAACCGAAAGATATTTTCATTGTACTTTCCGGTTTTTTGTATGGTCCTCTGGCAGCGGCGGCGGTTGCGTTCGTGACTGCTGTACTGGAATTGCCTGTCAGTACCACAGGCTTTATCGGTATGGTGATGAATTTTCTGTCGAGCGCGGCATTTGCCTGTATCGCCTCGTTGATATATAAGCGCAGAAAAACGCTGATGGGCGCGGTACTTGGACTGGTTGCAGGCATGGCAGCGATGACGGTGACAATGCTGCTTTGGAATTACCTGATTTCGCCGCTTTATATGGGTGTCACACGCGAGGAGATCGTTCCGATGCTCACAACAGTTTTTTTACCGTTCAATTTATTGAAATCGGGTATCAATTCTGCGCTGACTCTGCTGATATACCGGCCGTTTGTGCAGGTTTTGCAGCAGGCAGGTTTTGTGACAAAGGGGAGTGTATCAAAGGAAAATCGCGGTTCTGCGATTGCTGCATCGGTTGTTTGTGTGCTGATACTGGTTGTCTGCGGTGTTGTGATCTATTGCCTGAACCACTAATTGTCAGAAATTTATAAAATTCCCTTTCCCCCTTTTCAATCCGAAAAAAATGTGCTATAATAATAGAAAAATGATATGGAGGTTTTTCATATGAAAGCAGTCATTACCGTAATTGGACATGATACGGTCGGAATTCTTCACAAAGTCAGCGGCATCTGCGCAGAATGCAATGCGAATGTCACAGAGGTGACACAGAGCGTTTTGCAGGATTTGTTTGCAATGTTCATGCTGGTCGATATTCAGAACCTGAACTGTGATTTTTCCAAGCTGTCTGCAAAGCTGTCAGCATTGGGCGAGGAGCTTGGCCTTTCGATCCACACGATGCACGAAGATATCTTCAACTCGATGCACCGCATTTGACGGAGGGATACCAATGCTCAATACTTCTGATATTCTCGAAACCATACGAATGATACAGGACGAGTGTCTGGACATTCGTACCATTACAATGGGTATTTCTCTGCTGGACTGCTGTTCGGATGACATGAATGCAGTTTGTGATAAGGTGTATGAGAAAATCACCCGAAAAGCGGAAAAACTCGTGGCAACAGGCGAACAGATCGAAACCGAATACGGTATTCCGATTATCAACAAGCGAATTTCCATTACCCCTGCGGCAATGCTCTGTGCAGCAGCCAAAGGCGGCGATCCTGTGCAGCTGGCAAGAACCTTGCAGCGTGCAGCTGAAACCACAGGTGTCAACTTTATCGGCGGATTTTCTGCACTGGTACATAAGGGATTCAGCGCAGGCGATGAGGCGTTGATCCGTGCGATTCCGCAGGCTCTGGCAGAAACGACTAATCTGTGTGCATCGGTCAACATCGGTTCCACAAAGGCAGGCATCAACATGGATGCGGTCAGAATGATGGGCGATGTGGTCATGGAGGCTGCGAAGCTGACACAGGATAAAAATTTCATGGGGCCTGCAAAGCTTGTTGTTCTCTGCAATGCGCCTGAGGATAATCCGTTCATGGCAGGTGCTTTCCACGGTGTCGGCGAGCCTGATTGTGAGGTCCATGTCGGCGTCAGCGGACCTGGCGTTGTCCGTGCTGCGATAGAAAAGTATCCGGATGCGTCGATTGACAAACTGGCGGATATCATTAAGCGCACCGCATTCAAGATCACCAGAATGGGACAGCTTGTCGGTACCAGAGCGTCCAAGATGCTGGATGTACCGTTCGGAATTGTTGACTTGTCGCTTGCACCGACACCTGCGGTTGGTGACTCCGTGGCACATATTCTCGAAGGCATGGGACTTTCTGTCTGTGGTATGCACGGAACGACTGCGGCACTTGCAATGCTCAACGATGCTGTGAAAAAAGGCGGCGTTATGGCGTCTTCGAGTGTCGGCGGTTTGTCGGGCGCATTCATTCCTGTGTCTGAGGATGCAGGTATGATCGATGCAGCAGTTTCGGGCGTACTGACGCTGGAAAAGCTGGAAGCGATGACGGCTGTCTGCTCAGTCGGCTTGGATATGATCGTGATTCCTGGCGATACGCCTGTTTCGACGATTTCTGCGATCATTGCAGACGAGGCGGCGATCGGCATGGTCAACAACAAGACGACCGCTGTTCGTGTGATCCCTGCGATCGGCAAAAAAGAAGGCGATATGCTTGATTTCGGCGGTTTGTTCGGAAGCGGCCCTGTCATGCCGATTCGGAGAGAAAGTGCAGATAAATTCATTGCACGCGGTGGCAGGATCCCTGCACCGATGCACAGCGTTAAAAACTGAACCCCACGCATTTCATAGGTACAAAAAACGATCGGAGTTCTTCTTTGCAGGAACTCCGATTTTCTTTGTGTATACGAATTTTTTAATTGATATTTCAGCTTATTGAAATGTTGGAAAATGACTTGACATTTTCTGAGAATGGGTATATAATAAATAAGTATTGTGCTTGGAAGATGCTGTTGATTTGTCTGCCGGCACGGTACGCCTGACAGTGAACTTCTGTCAGGGTACTCTTTTTACAAAAAGGAGTTGGATTCATGGATAATACCATTCGGATGATTCTGGAACTGGATGCTGCCGCAGATCAGCGTTTGCAGGATGCAGCGGACGGCTGCACGAAAACGCTGGAAGAAGCGAAGCAGAAGGCTGCTGCGCTCAATGAGGCTCGTTCTCACCAGACTTCGGACGCTGTTTTCGAATTTGAGGAGCAGACACGCGCTGAATGCGAATCTCAGACTGCAAAGCTGCAATCGGAGTATGAAGCACAGTCCGCCGCGCTGGAAGAATTGTTTGCTGCACGGCAGGATACACTGCTGACAGAGCTTTATCAGGCTGTTCTTGCGGATGCGGAGGCATAATCATGGCAAATCAATCATATCGTGCCACAGTTGCATCTATCCGAAGTGTCTACGGGAAACGTCTGCGATGGCAGGATTACCGTGAACTGATGTCGATGCATTCTGTGACAGAGGTTGCTTCCTATCTCAAAAACACGCCTGCATATTCGGAGCTGCTTCGTGAGATAGAGCCTGCATATGTCCACCGCGGCTATCTGGAAAGTGTACTGGAACGCTCGATTTTTGAACGCGATATGCACTTCTGCAAGCTGGAACAGATTCACGATACACCGTTTTTCCGTTTCTATCTGATGGATTATGAGGTGCAGGAGATCCTGAAAGCCATTCAGTTTTTGTCCGACGAAAATGCGGACTATATTACAGAGATGTATGCGTGGCTTTCGCCCTATACCTGTTTTCCGCTGGAAAAGCTCGCAAGAGCCAAAACGCAGGATGAAATTGTTGAAGCCGTTGCACATACGCCGTATGCGCCTGTTCTGAAAACCTTTTTTGCAGAGAATACCGTTCCGAAGGACTTTACTGCCTGTGAAATTGCATTGCGTTCGTTTTACTTGCAGCAGATTCGGGAGGATGCAAAGAAGATCGTGAAAGGCAGCGACTGGACTGCGCTGGATGATTTTATCGGTGAGCAGATCGACCTGATCAATCTGATCAACGCATACCGTTTGAAAAGTATGTTTCATGCGGATGCAGATACGCTGGGAAAAATGATGCTGCCTGTGGAAGGAAAAATTCCGAAACGGGTCATGCAGCAGCTTTATGATGCACCGGATGATGTATCGTTCCAGCAGATTCTTAAAACAACAAAATACGGCAGAATGCTTGGTACGGGTACACAGGGCTTTGACCGTCAGCAGATGGAAAAAGCGTTCCAGACACTCCGCTACCGCACCGCACAGAATGCCCTGCATTTTTCGGGGCACGCAGCGGTGAGTCTGTATGCCGTTCATTTCCTCTTTCAGGTGGAAGTGCGAAACCTGATTACGCTGATCGAAGGCATTCGATACGGAAAATCAGTCGCATTTATGCAGTCCCATCTGATTCTGGAAGCGTAAAGCTTAGGAGGTGTTAAGTTGTCATCCATTGAAAAACTGGAGCTTGTCCGAATTACAGGACCTTTGGAGCAGCTGAGTCACGCAATTATTGCCTGTCTGGACAGTAAGGTGTTCCATATGGAAAATGCCTCGCGGATTATGGCAGGTTCTGATGAAAACGCGGCTTCTCTGGTACAGTCCAATCCCTATGCAGAACCGCTGAAACGGCTGCTGAGTCTTGATCTGCGCAATGTTCCGCTGCAATCCGATGAGAAAATCGACGCAGCAGAATTTACGCCTGAGATCATCAATGCGGAACTGGACCGTATTACATCGTCCTTACAGGAGAAGCAGGACACGCTCGTAAAGAATAAGGAACTGCTTGCGGAATGCGAAACGGCGCTTGTACATCTTTCTCATCTGCAAAATTCCGAAGAGGACTTGGGAAAGCTGCTGCACTGCAATCATGTGGTGTGCAGATTCGGAAAGCTTCCCGAGGAGAACTTAGAAAAACTGGATTTTTATTCCAGTCAGAGCTTCGTCTTTACAAAGTACGACAGCACAGGCGCATATGCTTGGGGATTTTACTTCTCCACACCCGACCAGATCGCATCGGTCGATTCCATCATGCGCGGATTGCTGTTTGAGGAATTCCGCATTCCTGATTTTGTCCACGGCACACCGACAGAGGCAATGAACGACCTTCAAAAAACGGTGGCGGACAAGAAACAGGAGATTGAAACGCAGGAAAAGGAACTTTCGGAGATCTACAGTTCTGAAGCTGAAAAGCTCGGAAAGATGTACCGCTTCCTGAAATATCAGAATGAGGTATTCAAACTGCGCGGACAATGCGCTGTACTGCGCGGAAAGTTCTTCTGCCTGATGGGATATATTCCCACAGCAGAGAAGGAGAACTTCGGCAAGTGTGTCGAAAAGGTACCGAAGCTGACGATCGGCTATGAAGAGCCGTGGTCAGATTCGAAGATGCAGCCGCCTGTCAAGCTGAAAAACGGCTGGTTCTCGAAGCCGTTTGCAATGTTCACGGAGATGTACGGTCTGCCGAGTTACAACGGTTTTAACCCGACAACATTGCTTGCCATTACGTACACGCTGCTGTTCGGTATCATGTTCGGTGATTTGGGACAGGGCTTGCTGATGTCTGCGATCGGTTTCTTCCTTGCGAAGAAAAAGGATATGCCGCTTGGTTCGATCATCGGCAGAATCGGACTTTCGAGCGCGTTCTTCGGATTGCTTTACGGTTCGGTGTTCGGCTTTGAAGACCTGCTTGACCCGATGTATGAAAAGATGGGTATTTCGTTCCTGCCGCTGCACGCGATGGAAAACACGAACGTCTTTATTTTCGGAGCGATCGGTATCGGCGCAGTTATTATTCTGCTGTCGATCGTGATCAATGTCATTATCCGATTGAAACAGAAGAATTTCGCGGAAGCGATTTTCGGCAACAACGGTATTTTCGGCTTTATCTTCTTTGCCGCACTTCTGGGCATCGTGATTGGTGTTCTGACAGGCAAGAGCGTGATCAGCGCACCGTACATCATTTTCCTTGTTGTACTTCCGCTGCTTGCAATGTTCTTCCGTGAGCCGTTGGGTGCGATCGTTGCAAGAAAGCCGATCGAATTCACCTCTGTTGGCGACTTCATTGCATCGAACTTCTTCGAATGCTTTGAATTCCTGCTTGGCTACGCGACCAATACGCTGTCATTTATCCGTGTGGGCGGTTTTGTATTCTCCCACGCAGGCTTGATGAGTGTAGTCATGCTGCTTGCAGAGACCACAGGCAAAGCGGCATCGCCGATCGTGGTGATTCTCGGAAACCTGTTTGTTATGGGCTTGGAAGGCTTGATCGTCGGTATTCAGGTACTGCGTCTGGAATTCTACGAGATCTTCTCGCGCTGTTACGATGGCGACGGAAAACCTTTTACCCCGATTGCCGTATCCTTTGATGATGACTCCGATGCTGTATCGGAGCAAACCATATGAATTGAAAATATTATTAGGAGGAAAATCCCATGTCTGTTATGAGTATTCTTGAAATTGTTCTGCTTCCGCTGCTGATCGTAGCAATTCTCGCACTGCCTGTTTATATGGCGATTCGTCAGAAGAAATCCGCAAAGACCATGCGCCGTGCGCTGATCACCAATCTTTGTGCATTTGCAGTTGTTGTTCTTTGTGCAGTTGCATTCCCTGTCGGCGGCATGATCCATGCGGCTGAGGCAGCAGAAGCTGTTGCAGCGACCGCTGCAAATCCGTCCGCAGGTCTTGGCTATCTGGCTGCTGCACTGGCAGTTGGTGTTGGTTCGATCGGTTGTGGTATCGCCGTTGGTAATGCTGCACCTGCTGCAATCGGTGCGATCGCAGAAGAACCGAAGGTATTTGGTAAAGCTCTGATTTTCGTTGCACTCGGCGAAGGTGTTGCCATCTATGGCCTGCTGATTGCAATTATGATCCTCGGCAAGCTGTAATTCGCTATGCGCTGTCAGTTGATCAGCGACAACATTGATACACGGATGGGAATGCGGCTTGCAGGGATCGACGGTGTCGTCCTGCATGAGCATGATGAGATCGTCAGCGAGCTGCGCCGTATTCTGCACGATCCGGATATCGCAGTTGTCTTTCTAACCGAAAAGGTTGCCGCAGTCATCGAATCGGAACTGACACAAATCAAGGAAACGGTCACAACGCCCCTGATCGTCGTCATTCCTGACCGACACGGCAAATCAGATATGACCGCATCGCTGTCCCGTTATCTGGAACAGACGGTCGGCATCCATATCTGAACGGAATTTCCCCCAGAGAGGAATGAAGCACTATGGACGCATCACAAAAGCTTGCACAATTTCTGGAAGAAGTGAATCAGAGCATTGACCTCCGCATTCAGGAGGATCAGGAGAAAGCGCAGGCACAGGCTGACGCGCTGCTTCGGGAATCCGAGGAGCGCAGTATAGCAAGTGCAGAGCGTACATTGTCTGATGCCAAGACAGAAATTGCCGCAAAATATCAAAAAAGAATTTCCCAGACGGGCTTCCGCTGCAAGACTGCGTTGCTGCAAAGACGGCAGGCACTTTTGCAGGAGCTGTTTGAGAAACTGGAACAGAAGCTGACAGACTTTGTCGCTTCGGCACAGTATGAAAGCTGGATGGAATCTCTGCTGACCAAACATCAGCCCGAGGCGGAAGCTGTGGTACTGCTGCGCGAGCAGGATATGCCGATGCAGGAGAAATTGGCGGCAGTCTGCCAGAATAAGGTTGAATTCCGTGTTGACAATTCCATTCATATGGGCGGATTGTCGGTGCTTTCGGCGGACGGCAGTATCTGTGAAAACCGCACGCTGGACGAGGCGTATCTGATGCAGACACGCAATTTTTATCGAAATTATCGTTTGGACGGAGGTGCTGAAAAATGAATCAGCCTGTCATTTACAGCATCAACGGCCCTGTTGTAAAAATTCGCAACACCGACGTTTTCTCTATGATGGAGATGGTCTATGTCGGAAAACGCCGTCTGATTGGCGAAGTCATCGGTCTGACCGATACAGAAACGACGATTCAGGTTTATGAATCAACGTCCGGACTGCAAACAGGCGAGCCTGTCGAGCCAACGGGCGCACCGATGTCCGTAACGCTTGGCCCCGGCATCCTGACGAATATCTTTGACGGTATCGAACGTCCGCTCCGTACATTGGAAGCGGAATCCGGCGCATTTATCGGCGAGGGACTTTCCGTCCCGATTCTCGATACCGAACGTGAATTTGATGTAACAGTCAAAGTGCGTGTTGGTGTATCTGTTCACGGCGGCGAGGTCTATGCATCCTGTCCGGAAACCTCCGTTATTCTGCATCTGTGCATGATACCGCCGATGCTGACGGGTAAGGTCGTCTATGCTGCACCAAACGGAAAATATCGTATCAACGATGAAATTATCCGTGTAGAAGATGAAAACGGCAAGGTTCATTCTCTGACACTCTGCCAGAAGTGGCCGATTCGCCGTTCCAGACCTGCATCGAAGCGTCTGGCACCGTCCCGTCCGATGATTACAGGCCAGCGTGTCATTGATACGCTGTTCCCGATTGCACGCGGCGGCACGGCGGCAATTCCTGGCGGTTTCGGTACGGGCAAAACCATGACACAGCATCAGATCGCAAAATGGTGCGATGCAGATATTATCGTCTATATCGGCTGCGGTGAGCGCGGAAACGAAATGACGCAGGTTCTGGAAGAATTCACAGCCCTCAAAGACCCGCGTACAGGCCGTTCATTGATGGAGCGTACCGTGCTGATCGCCAATACCTCGAATATGCCTGTGGCAGCGCGTGAAGCGTCGATTTATACAGGTATTACGCTGGCAGAATATTATCGTGATATGGGTTATCACATTGCGATTATGGCAGACTCGACTTCCCGTTGGGCAGAAGCTTTGCGTGAGATCTCTGGACGTCTGGAAGAAATGCCTGCGGAAGAAGGTTTCCCTGCATATCTACCGTCGCGTCTTTCTGAATTCTACGAGCGTACAGGCGCATTTGAAACACTCAGCGGCAGAGAGGGCAGTGTATCCGTTATCGGTGCTGTTTCGCCGCAGGGTTCTGACTTCTCCGAGCCTGTAACCCAGAATACCAAGCGTTTTGTCCGTTGTTTCTGGGGACTTGATAAGGCACTTGCCTATGCAAGACATTATCCTGCGATCAACTGGACACTTAGTTACAGCGAATATACCGATGATCTGGCAGCGTACTATAATCAGGAAGTCAACCCGAACTTCACTGCGTACCGAACCGAATTGAGTGCAATTCTCAAAGAGGAGCAGACACTGATGGATATTGTTCGTCTGATTGGTGCAGATGTTCTGCCTGATGACCAGAAGCTAATCATCGACATTGCGCGTGTGATTCGTGTCGGTTTCTTGCAGCAGAATGCATATCACGCAGAGGATACTTATGTACCGCTGCCGAAACAGTTCCGCATGATGGAATTGATTCTGCACATTTATCATCGCACAAAAGAACTGCTTGCCGAATATGTCGATCTGGAAGCGATTCGTACAAGTGGTGTATTCGAACTCGCGCTGAAAGTGAAGTATGATATTCCGAATGCGAAGCTGGAGGAATTCGATACTTTGACAGCGAAAATTGACAAAATGCTGGACGAACTTCGCAGTCAGAAGAAGGAGGCGGTCGTATGAGCTTACAGTATCAGGGTTTAAGCAGTATCAGCGGCTCGCTTGTCATTCTTGACCATGTGAAGGATGCATCGTTTGATGAAATGGCGCGTGTCGTACTGGAAGACGGTACAGAGCGCACAGGCAGAGTTGTCATGCTGGAAGGCGATAAGGCGGTTTTGCAGGTCTTTGAGGGTACAAACGGACTTTCTCTGACCAATTCGCGCACCTCGTTTACAGGCAGACCGATGGAACTGCCGCTGTCAGGCGATTTGCTTGGCAGAGTATTTACGGGTGCAGGCAGACCGCTGGATGGTCTGGGCGAAGTCATGGCTGAAAAATACGGCGATGTCAACGGACAGCCGCTCAACCCCGTATCGCGTCAGTATCCGAGAAACTACATTCAGACAGGTATCTCTTCGATTGACTGTCTGATGACATTGATCCGCGGACAGAAACTGCCGATTTTTTCAGGCACAGGTTTGTCGCACAATAAGCTTGCGGTACAGATCGTACAGCAGGCGAAGATCGCAAAAGCACAGAACACACAGTTTGCTGTTGTCTTTGCCGCAATGGGCATCCAGAACGACGTTGCAGACTTTTTCCGCAGAAGCTTTGAGGAATCAGGCGTTTTGCAGAATGTTGTCATGTTCCTGAACCTTGCAAATGATCCGATCGTTGAGCGTATAATTACACCGCGCTGTGCATTGACTGCCGCCGAGTATCTTGCGTACGAGAAGCATATGCACATTCTGGTTGTCATGACGGATATGACTGCCTATGCGGAAGCACTGCGTGAACTTTCTTCGTCAAAGGGTGAGATCCCCGGACGAAAGGGCTATCCCGGCTATCTCTATTCTGACTTGGCATCTCTGTATGAGCGTGCAGGCATTATCGAGGGTATTGAGGGTTCTGTGACACAGCTTCCGATCCTGACCATGCCGAATGACGATATTACGCATCCTGTACCTGACCTGACGGGATACATTACCGAGGGACAGATCGTTCTGGACAGAGGTCTGGAACAACAGGGTGTCTATCCGCCGATTGCTGTTTTGCCGTCGCTGTCCCGTCTGATGAAGGACGGTATCGGTGAAGGATATACGAGAGGCGACCATTCTGCCGTTGCGAACCAGCTGTTTGCATCCTATGCGCAGGTTCAGGATGCACGTTCTCTGGCATCTGTCATTGGTGAGGAGGAGCTTTCTCCTCTGGATAAGCAGTATCTGAAATTCGGCAAGCAGTTTGAGGAATGTTTCCTTGCACAGCGGTTTGATGAAAACCGTTCGATGGAACAGACACTTGACCTGGGCTGGACGCTGTTGTCGATGCTTCCGAAGTCGGCACTTGACCGTCTGGATGATAAAATGCTGGAAGAACATTATAACCCTGAAGCAGCAGAAGCACTTCTGCGGAAAGTGAAGGCAGAGAATGGCTGATCAGGTATTTCCGACCAAAGGAAATCTGATGGCAGCCAAGCGAAATCTGGCACTTTGCAAGCTGGGCTATGATTTGATGGACAGAAAGCGGAATGTACTGATTCGTGAACTGATGCAGTTGGTTGACCGTGCGAAACAGCTTCGCGGTACGATCGAAAAGACCTACGAAGATGCCTATGCCTGTTTGCAGGAAGCGAATATCACGCTTGGTGTTGTAGAACGCTTTGCGAATTCTGTACCGCTGGACAGACAGATCACGCTGCAAACCAAGAGCGTCATGGGTGTTGAGATTCCGATTATACAGCATGATGAAGCAGATGCGCTGATTCCGTATGGCTTTCTCAGCACGAATACCGAGTTGGACGAAGCATATGCCGCTTTTTGCAAGGCACGCGATATGACGCTGATGCTGGCAGAGGTGGACAACGGTGTCTATCGTCTGGCGAACGCGATCTCAGCGACACAACGTCGTGCAAACGCGCTGAAAAATGTATTGATTCCGCGTTATCTTGGAATTGTCCGCATGATTTCCGACAGCCTTGAAGAAAAAGAGCGAGAAGAATTCACGCGCATGAAGATCATCAAGGCACAAAAAAACGAAAAAGCATGAGTAAAAGGCATCCGTATTGTGCGGATGCCTTTTTTGCTATACAGTATATCCTATTGCACGCAGATTGTCGATCAGGCTGCCAAGAATCTCCGCATTTGTTTTGGATACGGAGTGCAGGAGATAGATCGCACCGCCGTGTGCAGCATCTGTCAATCCCAAGAGTGCAGACTGCGGATGCGGCTGAGCATCGGGATTCCAGTCCACATAGGCATAACTCCAAAAGACGGTCTGATAACCGAGTCCCTGTACCAGTTCGAGCGATGCCGCGTCATATTCACCGCATGGCGGACGGAAATACTGCATTTCGTAACCATACGTGTCCAGCACGTATTTGTGGAGGGACATGACTTCATCTTCAAGCTGTGCAGGGGAGAGTGTCGGGATCGCCGCGTGTGTCATGCCGTGATTACCAAGCGTGTGTCCCTCTGCGATCATTCGTTCGACCAGATCGGATTCCCGTTTTGCATAGTCACCGGTCAGAAAGAAAACAGCAGATACGTTCTTTTCTTTGAGCGTATCGAGAATCTGAGCGGTATAGCCGTTTTCGTAGCCCTGGTCGAATGTCAGAATAATGCGGCTTTTGTCGGGTGTCATGGCATATGCGCCGAATTGTCCGTATTGTGCTTCAAATTCGACGGCACCTGTCGGACAGTTTGCGGCATCACGTTGAATGCCCTGACCGTATCCGAGGGCTAGCGCGTTCATTGGCAGCAGCAGGGTACAACTCAGGATCGCGCCAAGCAGAATGCTGACGAGTCGTTTCATAGAAATGCCTCCTTTCGTTTTGCGGCAGAGCCGCTGAGAAACAGTATGTCCGTGTATCGAAACGCTATACAAAGAACAATTTCACAGGAAGATTGACGTTCAGAAGCAAATATCCAGGCAGAGTTTTCTCTGTGTATTCTAAACTGAATCAGCCATACTATCCATGCAGACTGTCGATGCGGCAGTTCTGTATCAATGGAAGGGAGCAAATTGACATGATGAATGAGGAAACAAAAGCAGTCATGAATGTCTACTACCAGAATGCGACAATGGGCGCACAGGCGATTGAAGCGGTGCTAAAGCATACAAAACATCCGAATTTCCGTGCTTTGTTAGAGAAACAGCTTGCAGCATATCGAGAACAGCAGGTCGAATTGCTGCACACATTTTCTGCGTCCGGCGACCAGCCGACTGACAATCCTGCATGGCTGAAAGCTTACAGCGATATGGGAATCAAGCTTCACACGTTGGTGGACGAAAGCGACGAGAATCTCGCAAAACTGATGGTGGAAGGAACAAACATGGGTATCATTACCATCCTGCAAACTATACACGCGCATTCTGACATTCCAAAGGATACACAACAGACAGGACAAGAGATCCTCAAACGAGAAAATGCGTATCTGGAAAGTTTGAAAGAATATCTGTAAACATGAGATCGCGGAGGGGAAATATGGACGAGGATATGCGGATCTATACGCCTGTTTTTACGAAAACCGCGGAAACGGAAACAGGATGTCTTTCGGATGCACAGAATGAAATCCTGACGATCTGGAAGCCATCGCATCATTGCTGAACGACTGGGCAAGGCAGAAATGACTGTCTTGCCCTCCGTTTGATTCGATGATTTCACAAGGATTGTCGAAACAAAAAAACAATTTTTAGCTGATTATCCAAAAGCGGAAAAAACCGTGTGCAAATCCATTCTATGCTTGACGAAAGAGCGATTTTGCGCTATAATGAAAGGTAGTGTAAATTGCAACGGAACCATTGGAGGAATCAGCTATGACAAAAGTATTTGCTTCCATTTTGAATGCCGATCTGGCACATCTTGCGGATGTATCAACTGTTGTCGCAGACGCAGGCGCAGACTATCTGCACTACGATGTGATGGACGGCTGTTTTGTTGATAATCTGTCATTTGGACTGCCTGTACTGCAAAGCCTGAAACGCTGTGCATCGCTTCCGATTGATGTCCACCTGATGATCAAGGAACCGCTTCGGTTTGTCAAGCGTTTTGCAGAAGCAGGTGCGGATATGATTTCGTTCCATATTGAAAGTGATTCCGATATTTCCAAAACGATTTCTGTTATTCATGCCTGCGGATTGCCCTGCGGCCTTGCGGTTTCGCCCGACACGCCGCTGGAACAGCTTTATCCGATCCTTCCGCTGCTGAATGATAATGATTATATCCTGCTGATGACAGTATATCCCGGTTGGGGCAGTCAGAAATTCATGGAAGAAGTGCTGCAAAAAATCCGTGCGCTTTCAGCACATCTGAAAGCCGAACACCGAAATCTCCATATTCAGGTAGACGGCGGTATTCAGGCTGAAACTGCTGCACGCTGTCGGGAGGCAGGCGCGGATTACATGGTATCCGGAACCTATATCGTCAATGCAGAGAATCCGCAGGCGGCAGTAGCCAGTCTGCGTGAACGCTAAGAGATATCATCCGATTCCGCAGCGATTGCTGCTGCTGCATTTTTTTCAT
Source organism: Ruminococcus sp. (assembly GCA_024403995.1). Lineage (GTDB taxonomy): Bacteria > Bacillota > Clostridia > Oscillospirales > Ruminococcaceae > Ruminococcus. The sequence continues at coordinate 18,586 of JAKSQT010000007.1, read as the reverse complement.
ACAGACAGTGACCGTATTCTTCGAGTCTTGCACGCAGCAATGGGGAGTCAGGAAGCGGAGTGCCATATTCTGCCAGCAAATGCTGACAAACAGTATTCTTTTTGCCATTCGGATGCACGAGAAGCACCCAGCCGCTTTTGCACTGATACAAACGGGAATTGGCACATTGGATCTCGTGTTTCAGCAGTTGCTTGCAGCATTCCTGTAAATCCGCATAGAGCGGAAACATGGACAAGTATCGCACAGCATGGGAATTCTTTTTTTGCTGTTTGGGGATGTTTGGGCAGCAGGTGAAGTAGAAGATCAAGCCGCCGTCAGATGCAGAAAGCAGTTCGACTGTGACCTGCCCCTCAGAGAACGGAATTTCACAGTATAGTTCTGATTTTGCGAGCAAAAAGGAAATCAGCCGCAGCATTTGCGGAGAATTCGGACTGATGTCCTGCGAATCGTGGAGAAAGACTTTCAATTCTGTGAGGGAGAGCTGAATTTTGACGGTTTGTGCGGAGAGTTGTTCCATTGTCATCGGCATCGCTCCTTTCTTGAACGGATTGCACATTTTATGGAGGTGAATACAGATGCGGCAGGCGAAACCGCGTTTCTATGTGTCTTTGAACAGAATTATAACGCTCTGCTGTATCATGTTGGTACCTGTTATTCAGTACGGAATTCGTGTCCTGTTTCTGTGTGGGACAGCCGCCGCCGTATCTATGCTGACGGAGCTGCTTTGCCTTTATATTCGAAAGAAACCGTTTCATCTGGAGCATTTGGAGGCAGCAGCGTGCGGTTTGCTGCTGGCATTGATGTTTCCTGTGACGGTTCCGTATACTGTTGTTATCATTGCCTGTATTTTTGCAATTATCATCGGCAGACAAATTTTTGGCGGCGGAGAGAACCTGTTGTTTCCGACAGCGTCTGTCGGTTATGTGTTTTCGCTGCTGACATGGCACGATGCGGTATTGCGTGTACCTGCCGATGCAGGGATTCTGCCAAGCGGTTCATGCGCAGATGTTCTGCTGACAGACAGCGCAAGTCATCTTTGGAATGTCAGCGGAACGATTCTCGGAAAACCCGATACATGGGTGCTGATTGGAGAGCGTCTGCCGATGGGCAGCTGCAATCTTCTGCTTCTTTGTGTGGCATTGTTTGCACTTGTCTGTACGAGAAGTGTTTCACTTCCGACAGTAGCAGGCGTTTTGATTTCCTCTGCGGCACTATGGACTGCTACGATATACTACGCTTATGTGGTCGATGCATTTTTCTATGTCTGTATGACCAATATGACGCTGTTTGCGGCGATTTATCTGTTTGGTGATCCGTTGACTGCACCGAAAGGATTGTTTGGTTTGGTATACGGATTGCTTGCAGGCTGTTTTTCATATTATCTTGCGGGTGTCCTGCATATTGAAAACGCGCCTGTGATCTTGTCGGTGCTCATGCAGCCGCTTGCTCTGTGGATGCATACGCTGAGCGAGAAACTGAAACAGTCAGAGGCGGAGGAACAAGCCGTATGAAAATACAAACGCAAACCGCCGCAGAGGGACTGTTCCGCCGTAATATCATACTGGTTGCCGGACTGATCACCGCTCCTGCGGCAGTCTGTACAGATACCATGCAGCGTGCGCTGATGCTTTGTTTTTCGTTCGATGCCATTACTGTGCTGACAATCCTTCTGTCAGGACTGGTACCGCGAAAAATTCCTTATGCACTTCGCATTCTATCGTATTCCCTGATTGCCGCTTTGGTGTATATCCCGACGGCTGTCGCAGGTGAATTTTTATTTCCGAAGATTTCGCTTGGGATTTATCTTCCGCTTCTGACTGTCAGCCTGCTGCTGACCTCACAGCGTGACTATCATTTTGTCAAAAGCGGCTGGCTCCGTTTTGTGGGTATGGTCTTTGCGGATATTCTCGGCTTTGACCTTGTAATCCTGCTGATGGGTGCCGTGCGTGAGCTTTTGGGATTTGGAACATTGATGGGCGAAACGATTTTGCCGTCAGGCGGAGTTCTGCCATCGATGTCGGGTGTATCGCTGGGTATCATTCTGCTGGGACTGTTTGCGGCATTTGCGCAGGCAGTTCTCTGCGGACAGGGAAAGGAGCAGAGTGATTCCGATGTATCTGCTGAATGAATGTATCCTTTGCATCACGACCAATCTGCTTCTGACAAAAGCACTCGGACTTTCCTTGCTTGGAAAGCAGGAGAGAGTCGGCGGCAGCAGATGGCTGATATGTCTGTTCCTGACGATTTTCTGTACTTTTGGTGCATCTGCGGCATTTTTACTGGAACCGTTTCTGGCGGACACTTCTGTATATCTGCGACCGCTGATGTATATTCTATCCTGTGCGGTACTGTATGCGGTTTGTCTGTTTGTATGCGGATTCCTGCCGCAGCAAATCAGAAAACGAGCTGCATCCGCTTTGCATCAATCCGCATTTTCCTGCGCAGTCATGGGTGTATGCCTGCTGACTGCTGAAAATGCAGGCAGTCTGACACAGGCATGGCATTTCGGACTGCGCTGCGGAATCGGAATGCTGCTGACAGGCTGGATGATGGATGCGGCAGCACCGTATCTGAACTGTGAGAAATGTCCGCAGGCGGTCAGAGGCTGGCCTGCAATGCTGATTTATATCGGAGTATTATCTATGGCGGCATCCTGTCTGATTCGGACGGTTGGCTGACAGAGAGAGGAGAACCAACGTGCAAACAAGACGAAAGGGTCGAAAAATCTACACATATCGTGTGAAAAACCGCCGTGTGTTCAGTCAGTATCATCCGATGCGGACTGCGCTGACAACGGTTCTTGCAGTGATCGTACTGCTGTTTCTGGGGTTGGTCGGCTACAATGTAGTCGGACCGCTGGCATCGCGTCTGAAAAAAGAAGCCAAACACCCGACCACAACCCCGAATCCATATATTTACGCCGAAGCAACAATGACTGCTTTGGAAACAACAACGGTTCAGACAACGACAACGGTTCTGACGACAACAGAAGAATATCTGGAACCGATCAATGAACCGCTTCAGCTTTCGCTGTATCTGAATCCGAATGCTCTGAGTGACTTGGATAAACTGCGGACGGTTGTATCGGAAGCCGCTGCAAACGGCTATGGTTCTGTCGTAGTGCCGCTGAAACTGGGAGGCGGTGCGCTGCAATATAATTCATCTGTTCCTGAGGCAAAGCAGTCCGGTGCATCGGCAGATACGCTCCCTACGCTCTCAGAGATTGCTTCGACGATTTCTGCGTGCGGTGTATTCCCTGTTGCACGCATCGAAACGACCGCGGATAGCCTTTTGCCGATCGTAAAAGCGGAGGCAGGCTATCGCACGACTGTCGAGGACAAGCTCTGGCTGGATGATGCAGAGGGTTCCGGTGGAAAACCGTGGATATCGCCGTTTTCGGATGTGTCACGCAGTTACCTGCAGCAGATTGCGGCAGAGATCTCGAATGCCGGTTTCCAGCGGATCATCTGCGGCGGTGTCGCATATCCGAATTTCTATGCGGCAGATCTGGAAGCTCTGGGGCCGATGCTGAGCGATGAAGCATCCAGAAGAAGCGGCTTGGTTGGAATGCTCAATGCGATTGGGGAAACAGTACCTTCTGCGGTGTATGAGTGTGACCTGAGTCTTGCCATTGATAATCAGGAGGAGGGACTTGCACCTGATCAGCTGTCGATTGGAACAGCGTGTGTGATGATAGATTTCCATAAGTTTGACGGAACATTTTTCTATGCCGCCGAACGATATGATGTATCCAAGCTTGCCTATGAGGACAAGACGCTGATTCTGATGCAGATCGCAGAGGAGATCACAGGCGCGATGAATGTACTTCCGTGCATCCGCAGCGACAATCTGACGGAACAGCAGCTGCAATCTGTGATTGATACGATGTATGAGATCGGATACTCCCAGATTTTGATACAATGAATTTGCAAAACGCCTGAAATTTTAGAGTTTCAGGCGTTTTTTGATTTGTTATTCTTGACAAGTACATGAGAAAATTGTATAATAGTATTGCAGACTTACCAAATATTATCTTACAGGAGGACGAATAAATGTATCATCAAAACAAAATAACATCTATATTATTGGCAGGTCTTTTACTAAGTGGAAGTATGCTGACGGATTCCCCACAGCTTCATCTGTATGCGAAAAAAACAGGGGTATCTGTGTCGGAATTTGCTGAACTTCTTCAAAAAGAGATTCCTGTTCAGAAAACGGCGTTTTCCGAACTGCGTTTTTCAAAACAAACGAATGTGCTGGAATGTGACGGTGCGTCTGTTGGACGGCAATGGGGCGAATGGAATGTGTCGGACGGCGAACTGCATCTTGAAACCGAACAGGGAATCCTTTCGTTGGACGAAGCGGTCGAGCAGCTTGGCTGTGAGGTCAGCAAAGATGCGGAAACAGGCGAAGTTGTTGTCCGTTCACCGTTCCAGAATGCTCGTCTGATCGTCAAATCCGAAAAGAATGTCAAACCGTTCGGCGGTGAGGAGATCGCAAGCGGCTATGGTGATCTTCATGTGCTGCAATTCGATACCGTTGAGGAATCCTATCGGGCATATCAGCAGCTTTCAAAGGTGTCAGACATTTCCTATGTTTGTCCTGACGGTATTTGTCATTGTGACGGGGTGCTGTCTTCAAAAATTGTCGTTCCGAATCAAATTGATACATGGGGTGTTGAACAGGTCGGTTCGGCAGAATACTGTGAATGGCTCGAAGCAGAGGTAGAAGATTTGCCTGAAATTACCGTTGCTGTGCTGGATACGGGCATCAATACCACGCATACATGGTTCGAGAACCGCATTGCAGAGGGCGGAATCGCAACGTGTGCGACTGAGAGCGGAAATTTTGAAGATGCAAACGGACACGGTACGCATTGTGCAGGCATTATCTGTCAGACAACGCCGGATAATGTGAAAATACTGCCGGTTTGTGTTTTGAATGAACAGGGCTACGGTACAGATCTGGAAGTGTACTGCGGCATGATGTATGCGCTCGAACAGGGCGTCGATGTTATCAGTATGAGTCTTGGCGGTCAGGGGTATTCTCCGCTGTTTGCAGATGCAAGCAAAAAAATAGCGGAAGCAGATATTCCCTGTTGTGTCGCCGCAGGAAATGACTGCGATAAAACAAAGAATCATACACCTGCAAACTGTTCGGAATGCATTACGATTGCCGCGCTGAACGGCTTTAGAGCCGCTTTCTTTTCCAACTATGGCGAAGAAGTCGATTTTGGTGCGCCGGGTGTGGGAATATTCAGCGCGTATATCGGCAGTCAGAATGCGACTGCATATATGGACGGCACAAGTATGGCAACTCCGTTCGCTTCCGGTTTGATCGCAGATCTCTTATCCTATGATAAAACCATGACCACACAGCAGGCATATGATTATCTGAAACTGAATGCGATGAAAATACAAGAGGATGCGTATGACGTCTGCTGTGGATGGGGTTGTGTCTGTCTGGATGATTTCTCATTTGAAAAAGAACATTGTGCAGAGCCGACATTTGACATCGAAATGGATGTAAACACAGAGTATGAAGTGTACAATCGTTCTGCACTTGTCACATTAAACTGTTCGGTTAAGAATGCTAAAATATACTATACAATGGACGGTTCGATTCCCACGGATGAAAACGGGATTCTCTATACCGAACCGTTTACGGTAACAAAATCCTGTATTTTGCAGGCTCGCAGTTATGGAACAGCACTTCCAAGCCGCATCGTCAAAGAGGAACTCTGCATTGAAAATAAAGATATTGAGAATCCTTATATCGTGGAAAACGGTGTGTTGGTTTCGTATGTCGGTGTTTCGGAGGAGGTCGATTTGTCAGCAGATTTCCCTGACGGAAGTTTGACCGCAATCGGAGATTATGCATTTATGGGAAAAGAAGTACGCCGTGTTGTATGTCCCGGTTCCGTGACAAAGATCGGTGCCCATGCATTCCAGGATATACCGACGCTGAACGACTTTATCGGTGCCGGCGTGGAAGAAATCGGAGCGTATGCATTCAGCGGCGATGTATCTCTCGGTTTATGCAGGGTTGGAACTCTCCGCAAAATCGGGCGAGCCGCATTTTGTGATACCTGTGTATCCGCAATAGAGTGGAATTTCTCTCCTGAACTGACTGAAATTGCGGATGACACATTTAACGGCAGCGTATGGTTTTCTTTTTGTGAAATTGACTGGTCGCAGCTCACAAAGATTGGTGCGAGGGCATTTCGGGGCTGTACTTTTGTAGATCCTGTGGAGTTTTCTTCTTTGGAGTATCTGGGAGAAGCCGCTTTTGAAAATTGCAGTCTGAACCAAGTGACACTTTCAGACAACATCACAACCTTGCCGAATCGTGTGTTTGCGCATTCCAATTATTTGAAATACCTGTCTGCGCCTGCCGTAACGAAGATAGGCGAAAATGTGTTTGAAGGCGTCAACAGCGAGTGCTATCTGGAACCCACAACGCTGGAAGTGGATCTGCCATTTTCTTCGATCACGAAAATCGGCGCATATGGATTGTCGGGGGTTCGGTTTACACAGCCTGCAAGCTTTGATTCGCTGACAGAGATCGCAAGCAACGCATTTTACGATGCAAGCGGAGAATATCTGACGCTTCCGAAGCTGACAGTTGTCCCGACCGATGTTTTGAATGGTGCAAAGAATCTGATTTACCTCCCGAATCTGGAAGTGCTGACCGACAGCAATGATTATAACTTACCGTCTGTGAAAATGTATGCGCTTGCAGTCGGTGATAAGCTGCAGGATATTCGTCTGATGAAGAAATTTACTGCCGGCATCTTTGCAGGCCCGCAAAATTCACAGCTCGCTTTCTATGCAAAGCGTAAGCAGACACCGTATCTGCCGTTCTCTGACATTTCTGTCCTCATTGGTGAACTCTGGGAGATAGAAGAACCGAGTCCGTATGGAGAATGTCCTTATGAAGAGAATGGAGAGGATACATATATCCGGATCGAATGCAATGAAGCGGTGCAATGGGAGCCGAATTGTGTGTATGTGGTGAATGTGCCGTATTCCTGCGCTGTTTCTTTTGAAGTGCTAAGCGGAGGTCTGTATGGAATTCTTGGAAGTTACGGAGATTTCGACTGCAACGACTGGTACGATGTAGAAGCAGATGTTTGTTACTTGTATGTATACAAAAGAAAAACCGATGATTCGCAGACTGATACACGCAATATTTTCCGAATCAATACGGAGCGCATATCGCTTGAAACAGCAGACGTATCGGTTTCCGACTGTGTGTATACGGGAGCGAAAGTGAAACCGAATGCGACTGTACTTCTGGATGATATAACGCTGAAAGAGGGTGTGGATTACGAAGTGGTCGGCACATCTGCCATGAAAGAATGCGGCAGATATTCCGTGAAGATCAATGGCATTGGAAACTATGTCGGAAGCCGTACCACAGACTTCTGTATCATTCCGACTGAGATTGCCGAAACGGATGAACTTTTGCAGGAGGGAACCACAACCGCAGAGATAACCAGTGACAAGCAGCAGCAAATGTACCGCTGGATTCCCGATCAGACAGACTATTGCTTCATCAAAGAACAGTGTAACAACACGACAATCACGATTTATGACGAAAATGGCAAGCAAATGAACGATCTCTGTACTGCGGGGTATGGATATGAAGCAGTCACAGTCGAAGCAGGCAAGCAGTATCGCGTGGGTGTATCCTTTACGAACCGCTATGAAACGGGAAACATCAGTTTTACGCTGACATCGGATTACCGACTGTTGGACGACTGTACGCTGGAACTGGATACGCTGGCATTCTGGAATGGCAGTGAGGCTGAGCCCGTATTTGCGGTTTATGACGGAGAAACGCTGCTGACAGAGGGCGTGGATTATGAAGTGCTGTATGACAAATCTGTAAAGTATCTGGGACGTGCAGAACTGCGGCTGAAAGGCAAGGGCAAGTATGTCGGAATCCTATCCGATTTCTTCTATACGGTTTATTCGTCGAAGGATGCATTTCCAAGCGAAAAAACAAACTTTGATTCATGGACGAAATTGGAACTTGATACACCATATTACGAAACAGGACTTCCTTTGTCGCAGATCGCGCCGTATGAATTTACCGCAGCGCATGACGGCGACTATTTGCTGACGCAGCCTGACCATGAAATCAGCAATATCTGTACGGTCATCTATGCGCCTGACGGAAAGCCGCTTCCGATCGGAACTGAACATATTTCGCTGAAAGCAGGGGAAACCTGTACGATTCTCTGCATCAATAATCTGGAACTTGTATCTTATGTGGAGGGAAAAGAATACTACCTGCTGGAAATTTCTGAGGACAAAGAGATTCGATATGTGACGGTGGATGGGCTGAAATATCGGGTAGATGCGGAAGGTGCTGTCCTGACAGAAATCTTGACGGAGGCAGTCGGTATTGTGATTCCTGATGTGATTTCAGATACAGAACAGGGGACAGAGTATCCCTTTGTAGGTGTTGAAATGTCGATCTATCAGGAATTGAACGACAACCGAACGATATATGGAGAATTGAACGGCGCGGTCGATACGTACTGCCACGAAAGCGGACTTTGCTTTGCGGCTGTAGAACCGGAAAAAACCGAAGAAGCAGACGTATCCGGTGACGGAACAGTCAACTATGATGATGTTTTGACACTTGCACGCAACAGCGCAGAATCCGAGGGAATGCAGATGAGTGAAACTGCATTTGCAGAGGCAGATCTGGATGCAGATGATATGCTAACCATTCAGGATGTGCTGCTGTCGCTGCTGAAAATCCTTGAATAACAAAGAACAGGCAGATACGGAAAACCGTATCTGCCTGTTGAATTATGTAGGGGAAATCAGTTTTTGCCGTAAGTATCAAACTTGTCGCCCCAGGAAATGCGGCGGAGAATCAGTACAACGTCTTCACCATTGATTTTTCCGTCATCATTGACATCCATCTGTTCCTTGACAGCTTGGATGCCTGTGCTCTCAAGATTTGCGTCTTCTGCGGAATATCTGGAGAGGTAGATAGCATCAGAAATATTGATTTCACTATCGCCATTGATGTCGCCGCGCTTTGTCCAGTCAATAGAGAATTCAGGATCAAGTACTTCGGCTGTGTTGTCGTCAACATTGTTTGCGAGGACATTCATCAGCCAAGCAAACGAAGCGTTGATCGGTGCGCTGACTTCATTGACATTATAGCATTCATTATCATCAAGGTAGAATTGCATCGGTGCGATGAGATCCCTGTCAAAGGTATAGCCCGACATCATCATATATTCGCTGTCGAGGTATTCCATGTTGTTGGGACCGGAGACCAGAACGCCGGCAGGCGGATACGGAAATTCTTCATCCAAACCATGTGCCCAGTAGCGATGGTACGGATAACATGTGTGACCACCGTTTGTACCTGTGACATAGGAGTTTGCGAGCGGATTTCTGCCCATCAGGTATTCAACTGCCTGATATGCGCCGTTTATGTACTTATCATCCTTTGAATCAGCAGATGCATAGGCGAGGATGATCGCATTGGAAACGACGTCTGCATTCGAACCGTAGTTGAAGCCGATAATATCCGCTTCGACCTTGCCGTTGTGCAGCGTTTGAGTATACTTGTGTGCTTCAACAGGCATACCGAAGCTGTTCGCCGACTGCGCTTTCAGAATGTCGTCAGCAGCAGCGACAAGATTCTTTGAAGGTGCGCTGCTGTACTCACCGAGGATGTCGGGGTGAACGATCAGCGACAGAGCAGAGAGCGCGTAGGTATTGTCTGCGCCGAATGCGCCAAGTTCTTCAACGCTGTTGGCAGAAGCATCAGCCTCGTCATATTCAGTTTCGACAGCGTCATGGAAAGAAATCGCTTCCCAGATGACATCGTCGGTAGTCAGATAAGCAGGGGAGTTGGTTGTGATCGCAAGCTCGGTTGCAGCCCAGATCTTTGCATTTTCAGCACCTGCATCACGCGTATTGGAATTTGTATAGATTACATCGGAATTCTCAATATACAGCATCGGTGCAGCGGATGCAGCATCGAATGCGTGCTGTGCCTTAGACAGACACTTGCCTGCAAAGTCTTCATCATAGTCTTTCCACAGACGTGCAGCCTGTGCGCAGACCGCAGCAAATGCATAAGTGGCTTCGGTCGAGGGTGGTGTAACGAGACCTACTGCATCGTATTCATCTATATAATCCCAGTTTTTGGACACACCGACAAACTGGTTGTCCTTGACACTGCTGTGGACCATGCCGACATATACGGACGGATCAACGTCCTCATAATTCTTCGGGAGTGTCATTTCATACCCGTCTTCCTCATCGATCTGCATATCGAACAGGAATTCGAGTTCATAGCGTGCTTCGTCCAGAAGGTCAGGAATATCGTTGCCGTTTTCAGGGATCAGCATTCTGCCAGATTTATCAGCGACAGCCTTCTTGCCGTTTTCGGAGAGCTGTGAAAACTCGTAAAGGTTCTGGAGCATCCATGCGCTGTATGCGCCATCGGTGGTACTCTTGATGCGGTCACTGCCCGTATACCAGCCGCCGTTAATGGAGATCTCTTTATCGTTTTTTGTCGGCTTGTAATTGTATTTCGGCCAGTCGGAGAGAACATACGCTTTTTCGGCAATTCCGACATGGGCGAGAGTATTCTCAATGGTATTATCGCCTTTGTCTGCAATATAATCGGGTTTAATATCGGTATTGGCGCGGTTTTGATAGAAGTAGTTGAGCGCCGATTTCGCGATATCATGATAGACATCATCCTGAATCATGAACTCATAAGAAATCCGCTTATACGTACCATCGTCCTTTTTCACAGCGAAATAGTACTCGCCTTCCTTAGTGAAATCCGAGAAATCGATGACCGTCGCATAGGTGCCTGCCATTTCGTCATATACAGGCTTTTTCAGCTTGATTTCTTTTTTTACTTCGTTATCGGCTGAAATCAGATAAATGGTGGAAGGCACGTTATCGGGATAAGCTGTTGTGTAAGTAGCTGTTTTGGGTGCATCTGCCTGATAACCCTCATTGTTGATTACTATATCAGGTTTAAAACGACTATATGATACATAACCATCGTCGTCTCTCGTATCATTGTTGAGCATTAAGTTATCGAAGTGAAGCACCGTGCCCTCAGGGAAGCAGTCGACGTCCTGATAGTCGCCTGCGCCGCCGAACTCCCAAGCCCATTCCGCATCATCCAAGTCTGCTGCACAAGTCCATGTGGAATCAATCGTCAATTTTTCGTTTGCTTTCAGGGGCATACAAGCCCAGTTCTGATCGAATTCCGCCTCGCCTTTGCCAACACCATTGTGCCAGATTTCAACATCTCTTTTCAGATCTGAGATTCTTGTATAAATTTCGCCGTCAGTATCCGATCTGACTTCGGCGTGCAGCGTATACTGGTCACCGGCACGGAATTTTAGCTTTCGATGCCGAAGCTGACAATCCCAACGGCTTTCGCCGCCGACGTCCTGACCTCCGTTATTGAGAATCTTGATGTCCAGTTCGCCCTTATCGCTTTCCAGACGTTCCAGTTTTGCCGGGGGTGTTACGACATAATGCCACGGCAGTGCGTTGTTGGTTTCAAAGTCGTTGTAGATCAGATTGCCACCTGTCATTGCTTGGGCAGTCAAAGCAGACGGCATTGGTAGAACGGTTGCGGACAGCAGGACCGCAGTGCTTGCGGCAACGCTGACCAGTCGAGATGTGAATTTTGTTTTCATTCCATAACCCTCACTTTCAAAAATGTACGCAGTCTTGCTGTCATAAAATCCCGAAGCAATCCCGCTGTTTGTAATTATAACATATTTCTTATGAAAAGTAAAGCGTTTTTTTATATTTTCTTCAAGAAAAAGGAAAAATGAATAATAAAGTAGAATCAGTCGACATGGAAAACGCTGTCCGATCAATGGACAGCGTTTTCGTTTGATAAGACTGGCAGAGGAATGTGTGCTTATTTGATGTCCGGATGCTCACCTGACCAGCCACGTTCTGACAGGCAGGAAAGGTACGACATATCGTCCGAAGAAATCATGAATCGGAAGATATCGAGGTTTTCCAGCATTCTTTCTCTGGATGAGGATTTGGGAATCACGGAAATACCGCGCTGATTGAGATATCTCAGGAGCAGTTGCGCGTTGGTACAGTCATATTTCGCTGCAATCTTTGTAATTTCCGAATCGTTCAGCAGTCTTGCTCTGCCGAGCGGACTCCATGCCTGCGGCAAAATGCCGTTTTCTTTGAGATAGGAAAGCGCATATTCCTGCATATATCCGACGTGCAGTTCGAGCTGATCGACAAACGGACGGATGGTTGCAGTATCAAGGAGCGGTCGGAGATGGTGCGGAAGGAAGTTTGACACACCGATCACGCGTATTTTGCCCTGTACATAGAGTTCTTCCATTGCTTTCCATGACTGCTGAACTTTTTCCAGCCAATCTGTATCGTCTGCATTGCATTTCGGCCAATGGATCAGATACATGTCCAGATAATCCGTCCGCAGTTTTTTGCAGGATTCCGCAACCGCTGTGAGAGTATTCTCATATCCAAGATCAGTCGGCCAAACTTTGCTGCAAAGGAACAGTTCTTCACGCGGAATGCCGGATTCTGCGATGGCTTTCCCGATTTCTTCTTCGTTTTGGTAGAATGCTGCCGTATCAATATAACGGTATCCGACAGAGAGTGCGTCGGTAATCGTCTGCGAACCGTTCTCTGTGGAGCGGTAAGAACCGAAACCGACCGCAGGAATTGCCACACCGTTTGACAGGATAAATTCTCTGCGTGATTCGGTATAACCTGCCGCATCGAGAATGCGGTCCAGCAGACGCATATTTTTGATGGAAAACTCTTCCGTGATATGCGGCTGTGCTTTGCCACGGATACAGGCGTTCATCTGTTCAAGTTCCAACGCATAATTGGAGCCTGCCGTGACTGTTTCCGTTCGGGTGATGCGTTCACCGTGTTCGTTTTTCACGGTAACGTCAAACGACAGCGTACCTTCTTCGTTATATTCAACGTCGGAACGGATATATCCGTTTGAGCCGTGAATAAACAGTCGGTCATATCTGTCGCAGGTATCGGTGCCGAGATTCATGCCTGCATGGAAAGATGCTCTTGAACCGTCTGCAAATCCGATCATTACCGATGCCATATGATCGACACCGGTATGATCAAGTTCTGCATCGGCTTTGATATATTGTATCGGTGCATCTATGAGGGAAAGAATCATGGATGTGCAGTAGCAGCCGACATCGTAGATGCCGCCGCCTTGTTCCTTATGCAAGCGGAAATCCGATGAGTATCCCTGTGTCAGGAACGCGGTGTCGATATAGTCTATCTGACCGATCTCACCGTCTGCGATGACCGATTTCAGACGGCTGATAAACGGACTGTGCAAGTACGCAAACGCTTCCATCAGAATGACGCCGTTTTCCTTAGCGGTATGGAACATTCGGCGCAGTTCGGATTCATTCATAGCGATCGGCTTTTCACAAAGAACGTGTTTGTGTGCTTTTAGTGCTTTTATGACCCATTCATAGTGGAGATCGTTTGGCAGCGGAATATAGACCGCTTCGACCTCACGATCCGCCAGCAGCGCGTCATAGCCTTGATATGCTTTTTGAAATCCGAACCGTTTTTTGAAGGACTCTGCCTTTTCGATGCTTCTGCCAGCGATCGCGTAGAGTTCGCAGTTTTCGGCTTTCTGCATACCGGGGATCGTACAGCCTGCTGCGATGCCTGCAGTGCCCAGTACACCCCATTTTACAGGCTGATTGCGGTTATAATCTCCGATCATTCGTGATACCTCCTGTGGTAACGATGTCTGCGCTTACGGCAGGAATTTTCCGGATGCAAGATAGAGGGCATACCAGTCATGATGCGAAAGTGTCACATCCGCAGCAACGCAGATATCTTTGATGTGTGCAGGGTTCATTGTACCGATGATCGCCTGCATTCGGGCAGGATGGCGCAGGATCCATGCGATCGCCACAGCCGCCTTTGTAACGCCCTCTCGTTCTGCGATTTCTTCGAGTGCTTTGTTGAGTTCAGGGAATTTTGGGTTGTCGATGAATGTACCGCCAAACATACCGAATTGCAGCGGTGACCAAGCCTGTACAGTCATATCGTTCAAGCGACAGTAATCGAGAGCACTTCCGTCACGGTTGACAGACAGCTCCGTGGTTTTGTTGTTCATGTAAAGTGACTGGTCGATGAGCTGCGATTGTTCCAGAGAAAACTGTACCTGATTGATGATCAGCGGCTGCTTGACATATTTTTTGAGCAGTTCGATCTGCATTGGCATCAGGTTGCTGACACCGAAGAAATGAACTTTTCCGGCTTGTTCGAGTGCAGAAAAAGCCTCTGCGACCTCCTCAGGATCAAAGAGCAGATCAGGGCGGTGCAGCAGAAGTGTATCCAGATAGTCAATGCCGAGTCTGCGGAGACTGTCATCCACGCTGGAAAGGATGTTTTCCTTTGTCCAGTCAAATTCGTTGCGGTCGAAGCAAAGTCCGCATTTGCTCTGAATGATAATATCCTCACGTTTGATACCGCTCAGCGGAAACGCTTCGCAGAAGCGAGTTTCTGCTTCACCGTTCTCACCATAGCAGGTTGCGTGGTCAAAGAAATTGATGCCGCAGTCAAATGCCGTGCGGATGACCTTTGCCGCATCCTCCTTGGAGAGTGCGGGCATTCTCATGCATTCCTGAACGATCGCGGAGACATTCTGCGGACCGTTTGCAATATTGATCATTTTCATAATTCTTCTTCTTTCAGTTGATAGAGTTTCATTGCATTCTGATAAAAAACTTTATCCGAAATATCTGCATCCAATTCCAGTTCTGCGATTGCCTGAATGTGCTGCTCCAGATTGCAGCTTCCGTAATCCGAACCGAATATCACTCTGTCCGGAGCAGTCTTTATCAGATTCACAATGTCTTTTTTGATCCTGTCAAATACAGACAGATCATCAGCAACAGATGACAATTCAAAGAACATATTCGGGTATGAAGTCAGTTTCAAGCAGTCAGAAATTTTCGGATAAAAGCAATGACAGCATACCAGTTTCAGCTTCGGATATTGTTCCAATACTTTGGCTGCATCTTCCCAAGCTGCATATTGACTGTTTTCCCAGCCTGAATGGAATAACACCGGTATATTCGCATTTTCTGCAAATTCATATATCGGCTGCAAGCTGTTATCCGATAAATTGTATTCCTCAAAGCCGGGGAACAGCTTGATTCCGACAAGTTTCTTTTGTGCAATGTAATCCTTTAATTTGAGAAACTGCTGCGCAAAGGCAATGAACGGGCTGATTCCTCCGACAACTGATACTTGATTTGTATGCGCGAATAATTCTGCACAGTCATCCATACTGCCGATCTCGCTTTCAAGCGTGGAATCCGAGATCACGACACATTTTGCAATTTTGTTCTGTTTCAGCTTTTGCAGCAGTTTTTCTTTTTTTTCCTCTAACAGCACCGCACCCTCATAAACGGGCAGATGCATATGTGCGTCAATGATGATCTGTTCTTTTTTATTCTGCCCAGAAAACATAGTTTTCCTTTCGCGGACGGGCAGGAATTTCCGCACAGTCGGCATAGCCTAGAATGCAGTGTCCGATGCCCTCATAGTCTCCCGAAATGCCGAGTTCTTTGAGGAGTGCCTTGCCCTCCTCGGATTCAAATTCTTCTTTTGCGCGATGGATCCAGCAGCTTGCAATGCCGTATGCGTGTGCGGCATTCATCAGATTGCCCATGACCAGACTGCCGTCATAGAGATATGTCGGTTTTGATTTGTCCGCAAGTACGATCAGAACAGTCGGCGCACCGTAAAACGGATCAGAACCGCCGCCGATGATCTTTGCATTCCATGCAGAGATGCGGTCGCGCAGTTCCTTGTTAGTGACGGCAATAATGATCGGTGACTGCCAGTTCATGCCTGTCGGTGCATAGGTGCCTGCTTCGATGATCTTTTCAAGGATTTCCTTCGGCACGGGTTCTGCCTTGAACTGTCTGACACTTCTTCTGGTGATAAGATTGTTGATTGCTTCCATTGTGGTTCCTCCTGAATCAGAAAATTGGATATCAGCTGCGGAGTCAGAATATATGCTTTTCGCACATTCATGTCCGCGTACACATCTAAGTATACCTTTTACTATTATACAACTTTCAGCTCACTCTAAGTCAATAGTCTGATAGAAATTTCGGCGAACACTACAAACTTCACCATGCTGTTTTGGACAGATTGACAGTCCGTTGAAGAATACGGAGATGAGAATGAGCTTCCTGAAATCTATATCTTGCATACAAAATTCGTAAAGACGCAAGGTCACCGTTTACAAGCAGGGCTTGCTTTTTCTGGGGAAAGATGGTATACTGTTTGTGTGAAGATATCAGCCTCACACACACGAGTTTGCGTATTCTGGAAAAGTGGTATCCTGTTGATGTGAGTGTATCTGATTCACATACTTGCTAAAATCGGGATTTAAGTGAGTTTCAAACATGAATTTATGAAAGTGAAAAGTATGGGATATTTTGAAGTACAAAAAATTGCAAAGCAAACAATCGAATATGTAAGAAAAACGATCCATGCAGGAATGACTTTGCTTGAAGTTCGTGACATTTGCGAAAAGAAATTACTGGAATTAGGGGCGGATTCATTTTGGTACTGGGATATCGGAGCATTTATTTTTTCAGGAGATGAAACAACGATTTCCGTTTCAGGACGAGAATATGTTACATCAGATAGAATAATCATGGAAAATGATATCATTACGATTGACCTGAGTCCTCAGAAGCAACACATCTGGGGTGACTATGCCCGAACCCTTGTTATGGAAAACGGAAAGACTGTTGACTGCATAGAGCAGATTCAAAACGATGAATGGCGGAACGGTCTGCTTATGGAAGAACGGTTACATCAGGAAATGCTTGCATTTGTAACGCCTGAAACCACATTTGAAGAACTCTATCTGCATATCAATCAATTTATCATTGAGCATGGCTTTCTGAACCTTGACTTTATGGGCAATCTTGGGCATTCCATTGTAAAGAATAAGGATGAACGAGTCTATATTGAAAAGGAAAATCATTTGTTATTGTCGTCTGTTGATTATTTCACATTTGAACCGCACATTTCGATTCCTGATTCCAAATACGGATACAAAAAGGAAAATATATATTATTTTTCAAACGGAAAACTGATTGAATTGTAAGTTCGTTTTTTATATGTCTAATTTCCCTTTTACAAAGTTAAAGGAGCGACTAAAAATCGCTCCTTTTTTCACTGTAAACGTATAGAGCAGACACACGAAAAACGTGTGAAGCCTAAGGGGGATTTTGTCCTCGGCAGATACACGGACTCCCTGGGACAGCATTTTTTCCGCACTTCATCAAATTACGTAATGCTGCGCGGCTGAGAATTGATGAAATGCAAAGTTCCTGTACGCGATTTCATTAGGAGTAAAATAACAGTTTCGCATCCCGATTTTATTTGTCCTCAGTATTTTCTTCAATGGCTTTTTTGCTGTTGCGATAGAGTGCGCTGAATATGAGGGTGACCAGCATCATAATGACACACAGCCCGGGATTTGAAATAACATCGAACCAGAGCAGTCCGCAGGCGACAAGCGTTAGTATGGTGAAAATAATTTGCAGGGTGAGAAACAGATTCTTTTTGAAAGTTTCTTTTTTGAGGTCAAACATATAGCAAGCTCCTTTGAATGTTGATAGCATTAGTATAGCATAAAATCGGCTCAAAGTCCAGCGCATTATATGAACTTTTTCGTTTTATATGCTTTTTCTTTCGGTATTACGGCTTTTGCGAAACTCCCGTGAAATCATATAATTGACTTCTACCAGAAATTTCTACCTTTTTTTCTACCAAAATCGCTCTTTTTCGATTCTTTCTATTTCGTCCTCGGTTTTGTCACAGTATATTATATAATTACACGGCTGCGGGCTGTGACTTGTCCGCAGAGGTATCTTTCTTCTTTTTTCTGCTGTTTGACTTCTTGGTTGCTTCTTCCGACGCAGTCTCTTTTATGTCGGTGGGAGCATCTTTTTTTCCGCTAAGAACCCTTGCAATGGTTTCAGCCGAAGTGACCTTAGCATGATACTCCAAATGGCTATAAAGGTTCGCTGTGATATTAAATGTCGCATGACCGAGCCATTCCTGAATTGACTTCATCGGAATATCATTTGCAAGCAAAAGACTTGCACAGCTATGTCTCAGATCATGAAAGCGAAGCATCTTCAATCCGTTCTTCTTGATCACCTGATGAAAATCGTGAGTGACCGTGTTCGGACTGATGAGCTTTCCATAGGGATCACAGCACACAAAGCCCTCAAACTCCGTATTGTATTCTTTACCACAGAGTTTCTTATAGCGCTTGTCCATATCCTTCTTTTCAAGAAGCATCTCTTTAATATGAGGAATCAGCGGAAGTGTTCTTCTTGTGGAATGCGTTTTCAGTCTGGTCTCTACAAAAAGCTTGGACTGTCCGTATTCGTCATAATCGCATACGACCTTATCGGGATAATCAGCAAACATCGTCCGATATATATCATCCTCTGTCTGCTGATGCTCCTGAATTTCCA
>JAKSQT010000069.1 GCA_024403995.1 Ruminococcus sp. | reverse complement strand
GTAAAAAGAATCATAATTTGTTTTAATGACGGGATTAATCAGTTCGTCAAATTCTTATTTGGCAACTCACTTAAATTCACGATTTTACAAACTACTCATCAACTATAATTATACTCCTTATCTGGTTTCAAGTCAATTGAGACAAACAAAAAACACCATACAAAGAACACGATTGCTTCACTCCCAATCACAACTTCTTTGTACGGTGCTTTTTATCAGATTTTATGCTTGCCCTTTTACTCTCTGATGTTAACCGTGGTTAACAGCCACACAATTAGAACCATAGTGTACCCATATTTCTAAAATCTGGTAAGGGTATGGTAAGGGTAAATTTTCACTCATGTGACTATTATACAAAAAATTAAACCTCGCAAACAACGTGTTTACGAGGTTTTCTGGTTGCGGCGGCTGGATTTGAACCAACGACCTTCGGGTTATGAGCCCGACGAGCTACCTAGCTGCTCCACACCGCGATATTTTATACATTCGTCATACGACTTAATTATTATATCATGATGGCAGGTAAAAGTCAAGCGCTCAAAGATATATTTTTTTGTTTTAACAATAATTTGTATTATATAATAGCATCTGTCAATAGTGATGCAAACATACTGTTGACTTTGAATAATCACAAAAAATTCTCACATTGCTCAATAAATCAAGTCTTGAAGATCATACATCCGTTTTACTTGATGAAATTAAATTAATATGATATAATAGTATAATGTGAAAAGGACTTAAGGCAACACCGCACAAAGCACGTCTGACGACTTTGCACGTCATAAACTTGTATATTTCCCGTCATATTACATAGAAATTCCTTGCCATACGACAGTATGCCTGTGAAATTTCTGTGCAATCTGACGAAAAATCTGACTGAATTTCTGCCGCACAATCTTTTTGCGGTGTTGCCTTAAAATTATTTTTTATGATAAGAGTAATAAAACTTTAGAGCATCTCTAAAAACCCGTTTTGAGCAAGAAAAAGCAGATAGGTTCAGTAGATGCAAGAAAAACCCTCGAAGGCGTGCTTTCGCACTACAAGAGGGCTTGACGCAGCAGATGCTGTGCATAGCTGCTTTTTCTCAGAAGTTTTTAGAGGTACCCTTTATATATTTTTTCAATTACAGGAGGAGGAAAAAATGATTATTAAAAAAGTAAATGTGACAGATAATGAAGCAGCCGAATTCATCAATCAGTCATTCACAGATTATGCTATAAAAAATGATGTGGCACTGAATTTTGAAGAGTATTGTTTTGCAGCAGAAGAAAATAGTAAAATAATTGGCGTAATAACAGGACGTGCATATTACAATGAAGTACATATCGGAGATTTGATTATTGATGAAAAATACAGACATATGAACATTGGAACGAAACTTGTAAAAACTGTAGAGGAAGCATTCAAAGAAAAAGGCTATAGCAAAATAACGCTGACGACTTTTGGATTTCAGGCTCCTGAATTTTATAAAAAACTCGGATATTCACTCGAATTTGTTCGGAAGGATAATGATCCGAAATTATGTAAATATTTTTATATCAAGCAGATAATAAAAGATATTTCTGAAGCAGCAATATTAGAATACGAGGAAAAATAATTTTCAGTATAACCAAAAGCAACACAGCACAAATCACGGAGGTTTAAAACTATGATAAAAGTAATGTTTGTTTGCCACGGCAATATCTGCCGCAGTCCTATGGGTGA
The DNA here is from genome assembly GCA_024403995.1 of Ruminococcus sp. Taxonomy (GTDB): domain Bacteria; phylum Bacillota; class Clostridia; order Oscillospirales; family Ruminococcaceae; genus Ruminococcus. The sequence goes on along the minus strand of JAKSQT010000069.1, from coordinate 9,825 downwards.
ATTCATCCTCACAGACATGGTAAGAAAGCGTGGAATTGCAGACGAATTCCACATAGAATCGTGTGCCACAAGCACTGAAGAAATAGGCAATTCAATTTATCCCCCTGCAAAGCGTGAACTTGAAAATCACGGTATTGCAATGTATCCTCACACAGCCGTTCAGCTAAGAAAATCAGACTATGACAAATATGATTTGTTTCTGTGCATGGACAGTATGAATATCCGCAATGCTATGCGTATACTTGGCAGTGATCCGCAGAATAAACTGCGCCGTTTGCTGAATGACCGTGACGTTTCAGACCCGTGGTATACAAACCGCTTTGATGTTGCCTATAATGACATATACAAAGGCTGTACCGAGCTGCTTGACAGTCTTTCTGCAAAAGGGAACAAATTCTAAAACATAAGGGCATCTCTAACCCCCCCTTTTGAGAAAAAACAGCTATGCACAGCATCTGCTGCATCAACCCCTCTCGCAATGCGAAAGCACGCCTTCGAGGGATTTCCTTGCATCTACTGCACCTATCTGTTTTTTATTACTCAAAACGGATTTTTAGAAATGCCCATAATAAGGAGGAAAAATCATGAAATTAACAGCTTATTTTTCTGCAACAGGAAAGACTGCACAGCTTGCAAAGAGAATAGCAGAGGCGGCAGGCACTGACTTATATGAAATAGTTCCTGAACGGCCGTATACCAAGGCTGATCTGCTTTGGATAAATCCTTTTTCAAGAAGTTCAAAGGAAATGAAGGACAAGTCTTCACGCCCAGCCATAAAAGGAAAAATCACCGATATAGACAAGTATGACACGATATATCTGGGATTCCCGATATGGTGGTATGTCGCACCAACGATAATCAATACATTTCTTGAAAGCTATGACCTGTCAGGCAAAAAAATAATCCCGTTTGCTACATCAGGCAGCAGCGGCATGGGAAAGACAAACGATGCACTGAAAACAAGCTGTCCCGACAGTGAACTTCTGGACGGCAGAGTTCTGAACCGTGTTTCAGATGATGAACTAAAAAAATGGATAGAGGAGAACAAATGAAAACAGACAATACACTTTATTTTGGCAGACCGGCAGATGAACGTTCTGCCGATGAAATGGCAGTATACGACAGACTTGATTCCCTTGAAATTGAATATGCCCGTGCTGACCATGAACACGCTGATACTATGGAGGACTGCCTTGCAGTTGAGAGCGTACTTGGCGCTAAGATATGCAAAAATCTGTTTCTCTGCAACCGTCAGAAAACGAGATTTTATATGCTTATGATGCCGTCTGACAAGCCGTTCAAGACTAAATTTCTGACTTCACAGCTTAACTGTGCAAGGCTCTCGTTTGCGGAGGCTGACAAAATGGCTGAATTTCTGCATACGATTCCCGGCTCAGTTTCGGCGCTTGAACTGATTTTTGATACCGATGAAAATATTCAGCTTGTTATTGACAATGAACTGCTGAAAGATGAATTCATATGCGGTCATCCGTCCATATCCACCTCAACTTTAAGGCTTAAACGTGAGGATATGCTCAGATATGTTGAAAAATCAGGTCACTCCCCTGTTTTCATTGATCTGCCGTCAGTTTTTGAGGAATGATCCACGTAAATAAAGGCTGCGCAGCCCTTAACGGTTACGCAGCCCTTCTCTTTTTTATGTGTGCTATGGAACAGACAGACAATTTCTTATTTGAATTCAAATCCGCTGATTTCCCATCTTCCGCCGTCCTTCTGGAAATATACATATCCCATTCCGAACATCTGATCTGCTTCCTTATATGTTACAGTAAAGGTATCGCCTGTAATATCGGTAATGATCATATCATCAGTATCGCATGAAAAGCTGTAGAAAGCTCTGCCGACATTTGTATTCATATAAAGGCTGCCGTTTTCATCTCTGAAGTGGCGGTCAAAGTCAAGCATATAATTGTTATACTCACTCTCAGGCAGCGAAAGCTTCATGTAATTTTTAACATCGTCTGTATTTGTAAAATTCAACGTATTATCTGCGGATACTTTTGAAAAAATAATGTTTTCGCCGTTGATATCAGCCGTTATTGTGTCTGATTCATCACAGTCGAGTCCCTTTCCGCCGAACATTGCCAGAACATTATTCAGTGCATCAATACCGTTTACGGCATACTGCTCCATCTCGTAAGTCGGCTCGTGACCGCCCTTGTTTGCGGGATCATCCGCACTGTGTTCTGTTGGTGCTTCAGTCTGTGTATTATTGGATTTTGTGGTTGCTTCGTTCTTAGCGCTTTCTTCTGTTGTCATATCCGATGCAGTAGTTGTTTCTGAAGCGGCAGTTGTTGCAGTAGTGCTCTCAGATTCTGTTGTTTCTGCTGTAGTTTCAGCAGTTGTTGTCTCTGAAACGGCTGTTGTAGTAGCTGAAGCTGTAACATCTTTTTTGCTTTCAGTATCTGTTACATCATTTCCACAGCCTGTGCAAATTGCTGCCATTGCAGCGATCAAAGCAATAAATCTCATTTTTTTCATAATAATTCTCCTTTTCGATTGGTTCATGCAGCACTTTTTTGCGATGCTGCGTAAAATTTTTCCCTTATGACAATATAAAATGTAAAAAGAAAGATATTTCATTCTGAAAAGCATTGTAACTTCATAAGAAATATGATATAATGTAAGTGTATTTGCATTCTGATATGATAAGCTTTCTGCTTTCTTTTACAATTATATAATATCACATCTTCAGCCCAAATAGTGAGAAATTACAAAACTGTAATTTGCTTATGATTTTTCATCCGAATCATTGACAGATGCGGCAATCGGAAGTGTAAAGCAGAACGCAGTACCCTTTCCTGCTTCGCTCTCAACATCAATTGTGCCGCCATGTGATTCCACAATGAATTTGCAGATATATAAACCAAGTCCCGTACCTGTTTCGGAATGTCTGCCTTTATAATAGCGCTCCCAGATATGCGGAAGATCTTCCTCTGAAATGCCGCAGCCTGTATCCTTAACAGTGACCCTGACATATGCTCCGTCCTCCTCTGCCTTTATCAGAATTGTACCATCATGCGTATGTTTGAGTGCATTGGAGATAAGATTTACAAATACACGCTGCAATCTTGAACTGTCCGCATCTACTTTCGGCAATTCCAGCGGAATGCGTATCACAAGGCGGTTATGATTCTGATTCAGCACTGCAAAATATGTCTCCACAGTCATTCGCACAAGGCTGTCAAGATCACAGGCGGATCTGTTCAATACCATTCTGCCTTCTTCAATTCGTGTCGCATCCAGAATCTGCGTTACCATTAATGCCATTCGGTTTGCTTCGGAAGAAATACGCCTGAGTTTTTCCTGAACGAGTGTGGTTTCCGCACCGTTTATCAGTTCCCGTTCAGTATCCTGTGCATAACCCGACATTGCAGAAAGCGGTGTTTTCAGTTCATGTGATACTTCGGAAAGAAACGTTGTTTTCATTTCATTGACCTGTACCAGCATATCATGCTCTGATACAACAGGAGCAGCAATCTTTTTGGAAAGAACAGCAGATATAATAAGAAACAGCAGTGAAACTCCGCCTATCAGACCAAGCATAACATAAATATAATTCTTGAAGATACCGTCCAGTTTCTCCAAAAGTACAGAATTCTCATACTGTGCTGTTTCACGAATCGGCACGGTCCAGTTATCCGCATCATACATCAGCAAGCCGATGCAGCAATCTATATTTGTATATTTTGAAAAATTGCTCCATGCAATAATATATCCGTTGTCCTCCTTGGAATACCATACTTCGCTGTCAGAAGTATGCCTGTAAAATTCCTCGTAAAATGAGAAATTCGGATTATCTGTATAATTCTCAGGATTTTCTTTTTTATTACGTTGAATCTTTCGTTCCATTGCATCAAATGCATTTGTCAGTATGGTATCATTAAATTCACCGGCTCCAAGATCCCAACAGGAAAAGCTGCTGCCGTTATAGAGAAAGACTGCATTACTGAAATAATCTGCATATTCCGAAGGCGAAAAAAAGTTTACCGCACGATTAAAAATATCGTTATCCACTGTTTCTTTGTCTTCAAACTGATAATCGCACGGCTCGGCTGACCAGCAAAGCTGTGTAAAGAAATTATGCAGATCAGTAGCCATTGCAGAAGAAAACTGCTGATAATATGCATCAGACACAACCGAAACAATATCATCAGTCAAAGTATCAGAATGAGCATCAACATTCCGGTACGCCTGAGTATATATCATTTTGAATATGGCTGTGCAAATCAGAATCACGGCAAGCAGACATGAAATTAATGCGATCAATAAATTCCGCCTCAATGCACGGCTTTTAGATGTTTTCTTGTTCAAGGACATCACGCTCCTCACAATTTTTTTTATTATTATACCATAATATTGCATTTCGTCAGTCCAAATTACGAAATTGTAATTTCAGGAGGTTGTTATGGCTCATATTTTATTAGTAGAAGACGATTCCGATATAATGCAGATCAATCAGAGCTTTCTCGAAAAAGAAGGTTATTCTGTCCACTGTGCTTCTTCGATTCAGCAAGCATCATTTCTTCTGGAAGAATGTATTCCCGATCTTGTTTTGCTGGATGTCATGCTGCCTGACGGAAGCGGCATAGAATTCTGCGAGATTCTGCGGCAGAAAACAAAAGCTCCTGTCATATTTCTGACAGCACTGGACGAAACCGATGACATTATTCGTGGATTCCGCAGCGGCTGCGATGACTATATCACCAAACCATATGATCTGAATGTATTGAAACTGCGAATTGAAGCACAGCTTCGCAGAAATACGAAACAGGAAGTTCAGCATCCACGCATTGAACTTCCATGCTTGACAGTCGATTTGTTTTCAGGCACGGCAATACTTGACGGCAATGAATGTTCACTGCCGCAGAGAGAATTGCAGATTCTCTATCTGCTTGCCTCACATATTGGTCTGCGTATCAATTATCACGAGATATACCAGACCATCTATGGCTGTGATGTGGAGGACAGCAAAAATACCATCCGTGTAAACATATCACGGCTGAAAAAACATCTCTCTATGGACGATATGAGTACATACGAAATAGCCTCAACCTCTGACGGCGAGTATATCCTGCGGAGAGTGATATTCTGAAATATTAAAACAGGCGGATACATCAATGAAGTATCTGCCTGTTTTTTCATAGTTTGATGTACAGGTCATATTCCGTTGAGATAGCTTTTGAACATCTGTGATATGCAGATATGGCGGTAATTTCCGTCGTAATAGCTTACAATAGTTGAGCCGTCGCAGTCAAAAGCAAGTGAACTGCCATCGCTGAAATAGACCTCCATCTGCGGAATTATTGATATTTCGTCCTTCCATGCGGTAACGGTATCGGTTTTTCTCATGTAATCGGTTATAATACTGTTCATTTCCTCCGATACAGGTATCTCCGCACCGTATTTCACTATTCTGACGCAATCAGGCACGTTTTGCTGAACAGGTATGGCTGGTGCAGGCTGTTCATTCTGCGAAACATTATTGTTCCCTTTCTGTAAAACAAATCTGAATGCGCCCTGTTTTTCGGTGGTCTGTGGTTCTTCCCACGTCTGCTGTGCTTCAGTCGGCTGTTCAGGTTCATCGGCAGCTATCAGATATGAAGGCATAGTGGCGTTTTCGGCATAGCTCCCGTCCCATTCAATTACTTCGTCATCGCTGTAATCGGCATTATACTGCTGATCTGCCTCGTTTTCATAATATATGACATTATCTGTAACGGCGGTATTTTCGGTTGGTGTAACATATGCATTATTGTCGGCTGATTGATTTTCGGCATTAACTGCCGTTGATACATTCTGTCCGTTTTCATAAGGTGTATATTCAATATCGCAGCTGCAAAGAGAGATTGCAGCCATAAATGAAGTCAAAAAAAACAAAGATTTTTTATACACGGCTTAAAGCTCCTTTAAATGATTTTAGTTGTCCAGTCCTCTAAATTCCATACAACGTCAGCGATGTCCATGTAAAATTCAGGCTCGTGGCTTACCATGAGAACAGTGCCCTTGAAATCCTGAATTGCTTTTTTCAGAGCATCCTTTGCGTCAACATCGAGATGATTGGTCGGCTCATCAAGAACGAGCAGATTTACGCTTTTCAGCATGATTCGACAAAGCCTTACCTTGGCATTTTCGCCGCCTGAAAGCACCTTCATCTGTGATGTGATATGCTCTGTTGTAAGTCCGCATTTTGCAAGTGCAGCACGGACTTCTGCGTTTGTCATTGACGGATATTCGTCCCATATAGTCTGCAAGGCAGTCTTGCTTCCGGCTTCTTCTTCCTGTTCAAAATAGCCGATCTCAATAAACTGATCGTGTTCGACATTTCCCGAAACAGGCGGAATGAGTTTAAGCAGAGTTTTGAGCAGCGTAGACTTTCCAAGACCGTTCACGCCCTTTACGGCAATTTTCTGACCGTTTTCGATTTGCAGGGAAACGGGGCGTGTCAGCGGTTCACCATAGCCAAGAACGAGATCATTGCATTCAACAACGACTCTGCCCGGAGTTCTCGCCTTTGTAAAGGAGAAAACAGGCTTCGGCTTTTCGCTCATAAGGGTTATCTTATCCATTTTGTCAAGTTTTTTCTGTCTGGATTTAGCCATGTTCGTGGTGGCGACTCTTGCCTTGTTGCGGGCGATGAAGTCCTCAAGATCGGCAATTTCCTTCTGCTGCTTTTCATAAGCCTGTTCAAGCTGACGCTTTTTCAGCTCATACATACGCAGGAAGTTGTCATAGTTGCCTGTATATCGGGTAAGGACGGCATTCTCCACATGGTATATGACATTCACCACGTCATTCATGAACGGCACATCATGCGATACAAGAATGAAGGCATTTTCATAGTTCTGGAGGAAATTTTTAAGCCATGCGATATGGTTTTCGTCAAGGAAGTTTGTTGGTTCGTCGAGAATGAGTATCATCGGATTTTCAAGCAGAACTTTTGTAAGGAGAACTTTGGCACGCTGACCGCCGGAAAGCTCGGAAACATCCCTGTCAAGACCAATGTCACCCAGTCCGAGACCGTTTGCAAATTCCGAAATTTTCGCATCGATGGTGTAGTAGCCGCTGTAATCAAGAATATTCTGAATTTCGCCGACTTCGTCCATGATATCGTTCATTTCCTCCTCGGAGCAGTCAGCCATTTTATCATAGAGGGCTATCATTTCCTGTTCAAGGTCTGAAAGATGAGCGAAAGCTTCATGCAGAACATCGTTTATGGTTTTGCCTTTTTCAAGGGTGCTGTACTGGTCGAGGAAGCCTGTGGTGATATGTCTGCACCATTCGACCTTACCCTCATCAGGCATAAGCTTGCCTGTGATTATGTTGAGGAAAGTGGACTTTCCCTCACCGTTTGCGCCGACAAGACCGACGTGCTCGCCGTTAAGAAGGCGGAATGATGCATCATTGAGAATTTGTCTCGCACCGAAGCCGTGGGTAACGTGTTCAACATTCAGAATACTCATAAATAATCTCCTTTCAATACAGAAATTATTATAACATTTACGCAGAAAAATAGCAAGTCAAAAACAGAAAAAATATACCACTATAAAAAATACGGATTTTCATACAGTAAACAGCATGAAAATCCGCTTTTTTTACAAATATTTATAAGGCAACACCGCACAAAGCACGTCTGACGACTTTGTACGGTGTTGCCATAAATTATTCAGCAGCACGTACCTTGCCGAATTCGCAAATCGTACCCGACTTTACGAAAGAAGTCTCATTCTCGTCATGTACGGCAGTTTTTTCGCCAAGCTTGATCGTGCTGATACTTGTTAAATCAAGCTTATGACTGCTGATAAGTGCATAGCTATACTTCTTGACAGGCTTGAGAGTCTGTGTTTCGCCGTATGTGATAGTTGTATCCTTTGTCTGCTCCTCAGCCATGCTGAAAAGCCATGTTTTCTGAGTTGTACCGTTCATATCGATTTTTTCATTGCCGTTGACCTGATAGTCGGTAGCTGTTGCAAAAACGTCACCGCCTGTGATGCTGAGTTTGCCGTTTTCGTCAAGACGGAAGCCACGGTCGCCGCCTGCGGTAACGTTGCCGTCGGAAATCGTGATAGCAGTCGAAGCCTGAACAGCGTCATTTCCTGCCTTTACAGAGACTGTGCCGCCTGATATCTCGATATCCTCCTTAGAGGACTTGATGCCGTCGCCCTCAGCCTTGACTTTGAGAGTGCCGCTCTTGATAGTAATCGACTTTTTAGCCGATATACCGTCGGTTTTTTCTTCTTCGTTCAGCGCATTTACATTGATAACGCCGCCATTTATCTTGATATCATTGTTGCATGAAACAGCGTTCTGAATATTTGCATTGATCGTGAGTACACCGTTTCCGAGGTCGCCGCCCTTGATCGTGATGTCATCCTTTGCCTCGATAACAGCAAGACCTGCGTTGTTTCCTGAGTATGCCTTATCGCCGTCAGAAATTGTATTCTCAGAGCCGTCAACTATGTTTATTGACGTATTTTCGGCATTTGAAACGAGAATTGCAGGTGCTGACTTACCTGTGATATTCACGCTGTTGAGGAAAAGCTTGACAGTCTCGGCATCAGCGGTCTCATCGGGAATATTTACGATTATCTGACCGTCATCAAGAGTACCGTCGATCATGTAAGTTCCCGAATGGCTGATAGTTACGACTGAACCTTCAGCGGAAGCGTTTTTGCCTTCAACGGTTACAGAGCTGTTTTTGAGGTGAATATACGTGATATCAGCCTGAGGCTCTGATTTTGTTGTAGTCGCTGCTGATGTTGTTGTAGTGATAGCAGCAGTTGATACAGTAGTCGTTGAACAGCTCGTCGGAGCATATGATTCAGGCAGTTTTACCATATCGAGGAGGTATTTCTGAATTGAGAGAGCATCAAGATTTGTGATACCGCTGCCTCTTTCGGCAACGTCAGCATTGTCCTGTCCCTGTTTTGTGATATGAGTTTTGTCTGTGCCTTCAAGTCCGTATTTCGGTGGATTTGCCAGCGACTGCATAACGAGCACCACGTCAGCCATGTTTATCTGAGAGTCGCAGTTTGCATCGCCGTACAATATCTCATCAGCCTGAGAAATGCCGCTGAGAGGCAGTGCGGCTGCAATTGCACAGGCAAATGAAACGCCTGCGATAATTTTTCTGAGCTTTGAATTTTTCATTTAGATCATTCTCCTTTTTCTCGCCATGCATACTGCACAGCACCATAAATTTATTATATAGGATAAACCTTAAAATAGCCTTGAATTTTAGTGTATTTATCTAAAAGATTATAATTTTAAGATAAATGTTAGTTGATAATCAACACATTCATTTAAAAATATGCCTTTTCGTATGATTAAAAAATGTAATAGCAGTATTATTAATTGAACAAAAAATTTCAAAATATACACTTTTTATTGACAAAATTAAACAAATGTGTTATAATGTAATTAAAGTAAACAAGTTGTATAGGCAACACCGCACAAAGATTGTGCGGCAGATTGCATAGAAATTTCGCAGGCATACTGTCGTATGGCAAGAAATTTCTATGTGATATGACTGAAAATATACAAGTTTATGACGTACAAAGTCGTTAGACGTGCTTTGTACGGTTGCCTATATTATCCATAGATTATTTCCGTGCTGAGTGCTGTATGAGATTACTCCCTCTTCCCGAGGCATATCAGTACGCATAAAACCTCGTCATTTGCAGTGGCGGGGTTTTTTGTTTAGGCAACACCGCACAAAGATTGTGCGGCAGAAACGCAGTTAGATTTTGCGTCAGATTGTACAGAAATTTTGCAGGCATACTGGTCTGTCGGTCAGCCTCTCTG
>JAKSQT010000068.1 GCA_024403995.1 Ruminococcus sp. | reverse complement strand
GCAAGAGCTGGTGCTGCTAACATCGTTCCTAACTCAACAGGTGCTGCTAAGGCAATCGGTCTTGTTATTCCAGAACTCAACGGCAAGCTCATCGGTTCTGCACAGAGAGTTCCTGTTCCAACAGGTTCAACAACTATCCTCACAGCTGTTGTTAAGGGTTCAAACGTTACTAAGGAAGGCATCAACGCTGCTATGAAGGCTGCTGCTTCACAGTCATTCGGCTACAACGAGGATCAGATTGTTTCTTCTGACGTTATCGGCATGAGATTCGGTTCACTCTTCGATGCAACACAGACAATGGTTGCAGAGATCGGTGAAGGCCTCTATGAAGTTCAGGTAGTTTCATGGTACGACAACGAGAATTCTTACACATCACAGATGGTAAGAACAATCAAGTACTTCGCTGAACTCGGCTAATTCATTAATATTGTTCATACTGACAAAGGACGGTTCTTATGAGCCGTCCTTTTTTATTGCAGCAAGTTATTACAGTATGAAGCAGATAAGTCCCGAACAGCCGTCGTTTATGACACGTTCAAGAGTTTCCTGAAGCTTCATCCTTGCTTCAACAGGCATTTTGTACAGCTTGGAATGAAGTCCCTCGTTGACAAGCTCATGAAGTGATTTGCCGAAAATATTGCTCTCCCATATCTTTGTCGGATTATCGTCAAAGCCGTCAAGCAGATACATCACAAGCTCCTCGGACTGTTTTTCCGTACCGACAATGGGACTTACTGTCGTATTGATATTCGCTTTCATCAGATGTATCGAGGGCGCTGAAGCTTTGAGCTTGACACCGTATTTGCCGCCCTGACGGATAATTCGTGGTTCTTCAAGGGTAAGCTCCTCCATTTCCGGCATGACTATTCCGTATCCCGTAGCCTCGACCTCCGCAAGTGCAGGCTCAATGCGCTGATATTTGCGGCGAATGTCACTCAGCTCCATAAGCAGCGGCATAAGGTCACTTTCGCTTTCGATTCCGATACCCGTTTCCTCACCAAGAATTTTATAGAACAGACTGCTGTCAAGCTCGGCAGTTATTGTCACGCAGCCTGTTCCGAGATCGATCGACGTGACATCAGCTTTCACGATATCAGGACACTTTGACATTGCCGCCGCAGCGCTTTCGGCTTCACGGACAAGACGTATATCCTTTGCAGCATTGCGTATGCAGTCAAGTATCTCGGTTTTGAGCCAGTGACCTTTTTCAAGTGAGTTTATCCAGCGTGCAGTGCGGATATTTATCTCTTTTATCGGGAAAGAATAGAGCAGTTCGCTGATTATGTCACGGATATCTTTTTCGTCAAGTTCAAGGCAGTTCAGCGGCAGTACCCTTGTGTCATACCGTTCTGAAAGCTCATCGGCAAGAGCCTGTGTTTTGGAAGAATCAGGCGAAACAGAATTGAGTATCACGACAAACGGCTTTCCAAGCTCTTTCAGTTCACGAATCACTCTCTCCTCACATTCGGCATATTCCTCACGTGGGATATCAGTGATAGAGCCGTCAGTTGTCACCACAAGACCAATAGTTGAGTGGTCGGTTATGACCTTCTGAGTACCTATCTCGGCAGCCATATTAAACGGTATTTCCTCATCAAACCACGAAGTCATCACCATTCTCGGCTGTTCATTTTCAATATAGCCGATGGCACTGGGAACAATATATCCCACGCAGTCAATAAGTCGCACGTTGAATGAAGCAACTCCGCCGACACAGACCTCCACGGCTTCCTCAGGGATAAATTTCGGCTCGGTAGTCATTATTGTCTTGCCTGCGGCGGACTGAGGCAGTTCATCAAGAGCACGTTCACGCATAAATTCACTTGGAATATTCGGGATAACGAGAGTTTCCATAAAACGCTTGATGAATGTGGATTTTCCTGTGCGGACTGGACCGACAATGCCGATATATATGTCTCCGCCTGTACGTTCTGCGATGTTGCTGTAAATATCTTTAACCATTGCTTTCTCCTTTTCAAGTTACTATCGGTATGAGCAGCATACTGCCGCTTTGCAGCTTTTCGCCAACAAGTTCATTTTCCTCCATTATGGCGCTGACACTTGTGCTGCAACGCTTGGCAATGTCCCATATCTTCTCGTTTTCCGTGCCGAAATAGAGCTTCACAGCATAGTCGCCGTCACGTTTCTTCCGTTCGGCATCGTTAATGACAATATCCGTTACAACGTGTATATTTTCGCAGTCCGTAACCGTTATTTCAGCCGATATTTCAGTCTGAGCAGTGAGCGCACCGTCGGAAGTTATATTGTATGACACATCTTTCACCGTTATCTGCACATTTGCAGGCGGAGTTTCCGAAATTTCGGGAAGCAGTATATTTTTCTCAAATGCTTCATCACGGTCAGGCATTATCACAGCGCCCGAACCATCCTCTGCCGCCATCGAATAGGTCAGCATACCGCTTATAACAAGCGATTTTCCGTCATCAGAAAGCCGTGAATTGATGTTTTTAGGGACACACCACACTGCATAAACAGTTTTCGGCACGCTGTCGCCTTCTGCAAGAACAGCCGTATGCGTGAAATTTTCGGTACAAACAACCGGTATCTGCTCTGCATTGATATCGGAGAAAGCCACATCACACGGATAGACTGTGGAAAAAGCATCAGTAACGAGCATGACAGAAGAAGTCTTAACAGCCCTGCAAATCAGCCTAACCTCGGCTTCACAGGCTATTTTATGCGGATCATCGGCAGTAGGGCTGACTTCGCAGGTAAGGATTTCGGGAGTCACCTTACAGGTAAAACTGTCATCAAGACCGTCAAAATCGACTATCTGACTATATGGCAGAGTAAAACTCAGCGGCTCTATCGCACAGCCTTCCCCTGTATTGCTTGAATAGAGCAGTTCAACCGAAATATCGCCTTTTACGAGCAGTTTGCCTGACACGGTCTTTTTTTCGCATTCCAGTGCCCTGCATCTTACATTTACAATACCGTCAGCGTTTGGCTGAGTTTGTGAAAGGCTGACATCGTCCGATATATTGACGATTTTCTCGGCAGTAAGCTTCTGCGAGGCAAAACGGACGGGTGTTTTTCTTAGCTGGATATTCATGCCTTCCGCATCCGAGATCACCTCCTGCATATTTTCGCCTGTTACATTGATCTTTACAGATACTGCTCCACGCATATCAAGACGGCGCTTGTTGACCGCACGGAAATTGATATGGTCGGACTTAGGAATTATAGTGATCTCAGGACATTCACAGCTTTTTCCGATATCGGCAGTGCGTGAGAATGTCTGATGCTGTTCCACAGACTGTAAACTTCTGCTTCCCTCACCGCAGTAGAGAATGCGGATATCGCACCTCAGTTCGTAGCTCAGTTTGTCGCCGATAACGGAATATCCTGTAATAACAGGCACAGTCTCACAGCGCACAAGCCTGAAAATATCGGGATAGTAATCGGGGAGAATGTAATCCAGTTCAATTGTTTGCTCCTGAATGCCGCTGTAGATATTTTCTGCGGCAGGTATAGTTTCGGCAGTGGTTTTGAAATCCATGTATGAACCTCCTTGATAGTGTTTTGTAAATTGTATTCAGCGGATGGTACAAGTATTCATAAAAATAAGGGCATCTCTAAAACCACCTTCTGAGAAAAAAGAGGTTTTTAGAGATGCCCATAAAAAAGAACTCCCGATCTCTCAGGAGTTCTTGAAAACTATGTATTATTTTTCTGTCACTGCGGATAAACGTACGTAACAAATGCATTCCATGTACACGGATAATCCGAACCGACAACCTTTGCGCTGCCTGTAACAGTTATGGTGTAATATTCAGCATCCGGCAGACCATAAACCGCAAAACCGCTTATAACACCGCCTGATGTGACAATATCAAAGGAAAATTCTTCGCCTGTTATCGGATTTATCGCAATATCCTTGCCGTCCTTCTGTGTATACTCATAATAGATGCCGTTGCTGTCCATGATATTGATCTCTGACCATGGATTATCGCCTGTCCATTCAAGCTCATAGCCGTCCATAACGCCGATATCCGAGGCAGAAACGAACAAATCGCCCTTAGAAACAGGTTTACTGCTGTGAGTTTTTCCCGCTTCACTGCCAAAACCGACAGCTTCAAAAGTTTCATAGTCTGTATTTACCACATAAACCGTAGCAGAAACAGTTGGCTGAACGGAAACAGTAACGCCGTTAGTAATGAGCGGCATGGTAGTTGTAGTAGTTTCGGCTTTCGTAAGTGAAAGCACAGGAACGCTGTCGCCGTCTGTAACAATATATTCAACCATATTTGGTTCTGACGACTCTGATTTTTTGCCTGAACAGCCTGCAAAAAGCATTAATGCTGAAAATGCGGCAGCGGCAAAAACATATTTTATTTCTGACATGGGCAGTTCATCCCCTCTATACTCAATCTGAATTACGGAATATTGATGAAAACAGTGCAAATAAACCGTCATATAAATATTATACTGCTAAAAATGCCATGTGTCAACAATCTTCTTTGCATTTTGATTAAATTAGCTCAATTCAGCAAAAAGTTCAACAATTGGTGCACGAAAACGTCATTTTTCAACAAATATCATATTTATTTTCCAAATTTCGTAATATCCTTGATGACCTCACCTGCGATTATAAGTCCGGCAACAGACGGCACAAACGCATTTGATGCAGGAATATCACGGCGATATGGCAGATTTTCAGCCTCCTCAGCTTTGTGTAAAGGTTTCAGCGGAATTTCCTTTGAATAGACCACTTTCAGCTTTTTTATGCCACGGCGTTTAAGCTGATAGCGCATGACCTTAGCAAGCGGACATACCGACGTTTTATAGATATCGGCTACTTCAAATGCAGTGGGATCGACCTTGTTGCCTGCGCCCATCGAGCTTATGACGGGAACGCCTGCACTCTGCGCCTTTTCAATTATTTCAAGCTTGCCGGTAATGGTATCGATAGCATCGATAACGTAGTCATACTGCGTAAAATCGAACTGTTCCGAGGTATCCGGCATGAAAAACGTATGGAAAACATTCACCTTGCATTCAGGATTTATATCGAGGATACGTTCCTTTGCCACGTCAGTCTTATATCTGCCGACAGTGCTGTGGAGAGCGATTATCTGTCGGTTGATGTTGGAAACTGAAACGGTATCGTTGTCGATAAGGTCAAGCTGACCAACACCTGAACGTGCGAGAGCTTCAACTGCATATCCGCCGACTCCGCCTATGCCGAACACCGCAACACGGGACGATGCAAGCCTCTGCATTGCGGCTTCACCGAAAAGGAGCTTGGTTCTTGAGAACTGTTCCGGCATATTATTCGGTTATTTTTCTTGCTTCGATATAGAAGCGTTTGTCCTCGGCACGGCCCATAGAAAACGTCTTTCTTGGGAGAGCGCCGTCCTTGATAACGGTCGGGAAAAGCTCCGATTTATTCATGTCAGGGAGAATCAATGCGATGCCGCTGTGTTTTTCTGCAAGTCCCTTTACTGTGTCGGAACCGTGGATATAGTCGATCTTTCCGCCGTTGGCTTTGAGATATCCGTCAAGGAAATTCTGGAGAGAACCAACCGAAAGATTTGAGGACTTCTTATTGATATAGAGCTTTTTCTCAGTGCCGCCGCATAAGCAGATAACATACTGGTCGGAAACAGCAGTTTCGGAAAGACCGAGAGCCTCTGTCATCTCAGAGATGAGCCTATCGTTGTCAACATCGTATACAAGGCGGTGAATAGCCTCAAACTGCAATGCAGCGCTGTGAAGGTTTACGATCTCAGCAAGAGCATAACGTGCAGGATGATCTGAAAGATCCTTGTCCGGATTTGCCTTTTTGAGCTGTTCATAGAATTCCTTTGCAGTAGCAAGAGAGTGATTTCCGTCGCCCATAGCATAAAGAAGAACAGGTGTATCACTGAGACCGTACTTTTTATTGAAGCATTCAGGCTGACCGAGTGCAGAAAGTGCCTTGTCGGTTTTTTCCTGTTTATCGGCATCAAGAAGCCATCCCTTTATGCTTCCGCCGTTCTGCATAAGCTCTGTATCGTATATCTTGTCGCTGTCGGAAACAGTCTTTGCAAGCGGTTCGATAACTGTATTATCAGGGTCGTCAATGAGTATCATGATATGCGGAAGTTCAAGCGGAGCACCCTGTCTGACCTTGATTCTCGGAGGAATACGCTCAATAACAGTAGCCTCTGTTGCACGGACTTCTGACGTACTGCCCTTTGAGAAGTCATACTTTTCAAGGTCGATCGCACCAACAATGCCCTGACGGAGAATGCCGTTGCTCTGAACACGTTCAACATAGATCATAGCATTTTTGTATTCATCAAAGATGCCGTCTGCTGTATATTTATCCATAGCATTGTGAATATTGTCAATTCTTTCAGCAACACCGTCCTGTTCGAGGTAAAGCTCAGGAAGAATGAGATTGAGTGTTGACGGAGCAGAGCCTACATTTTTGCTTACCTGTTCCCAGTATTCAGGTTCACCGGTGTACTGGTCGCAGGCGATAACTGCCCATTTGTTCATATCTGTGTCTTTTTTCGGCACAAGGATATCCGCATTGTGAAAAGCTGTTGAGTTCATAGAATGACTCTCCTTTATAAATATTTTTTTATTTCATTGTAAACTGTTGAAACAGGAAGACCGACAACGTTGAAATAGTCTCCGATAATTGAATTTATGAGCAGAGCGCCCTTGCCCTGAATACCGTAGCCGCCCGCCTTGTCGAAAGGTTCGCCTGTTGAGATGTACCATTCAATGTCTTCGTCGGAAAGTTCACGGAAGAAGACCTCGGTAGTGACAGTGAACGATCTGGTTTCGCCGCCGCAGATGAATGTACATCCTGTAGTGACCTTATGTGACCTGCCGGAAAGTATTTTCAGATATTCACGGCACTGCTGTGCATCTTTAGGTTTGCCGAGAATCATATTATCGGCAATTACTATGGTATCACAGCCGATAACAAGGCAGTCAGGGTATTTTTCTGCGGCACATTCAGCCTTGATTTTTGACAGATATTCAGCCGCAAGCTCAGGTGATGTCCTGCATTTTTCGGCAATATCATCAGGGAGAGTTTCGTCACAGTCGGTGGAGACAGCCGTAAAATCCTCGGTAATAAGCCTGATAAGCTCCCGTCTGCGTGGAGAAGCGGAAGCGAGTATAATTTTCATTTTATCATTCCTTTTTTGCAGATATGCAACAAGAATATTTTACCACATATTGCGTATGGTGTCAAGCAGAGAACGACTCTGTTTCATTTGTGACTGTTCGTTATTTTGCAGCTCTTTCAGCAGAATAATTTACAATGATAATTCCAAGGCATACAAGCAGCATTGCGGCAATAAAGCTTGCATTTATCTGCTCTGTCTCATTGAGGACAACTGCCGATATCACCACTCCGCAGACGGGATTGAGAAAGCCGAATACCGACACTTTCGACACGGGATTATGCTTGAGGAGAACTGCCCAGAGTGAATATGCCGCCGCAGATACAAATGCAAGATAAAGCAGAACAGAGGTTGAACCGACTGTGAATTTACCGATCTTTCCACCACCTGCAAAGCCGATAAGCATGAGTACTATGCCGCCGATGAAAAACTGCCAGCCGCTCAGAAGAACAGGATCTTCATCGCCGGAAAGCTTTTTCATAAAAGCCGATGAAAAACCGCTTGCTATCGTGCACAGAAGTATCATGCCGTCACCGATGAAATTGAACGCTTCTCCGTTTATCAGACCGTTAAGGTTTATGAGAATTATGCCGCTGAATCCCACGAGAGAACCAATTATTTTCTTTGAAGTAAGCTTTTCAAGATGCAAAATAAGTGTGGAAATGATGATAGCCGCAAAAACATTCATTCCCACAAGAACCGATGCTTTTACGCCTGTTGTGTGGGCAAGGCCGATATAATAGCAGAAATATTGCAGAATCGTCTGGAAAAAGCTTATGACCGCTATTTTCGGGAGCGATCTTCTGCTTGGAAAAAGCGGCTTTTTAGCTATTATGCTGCCAAAAATCAAAGCCATGATGCCTGCAAGAGCAAAACGGAAACCGCCGAAGGCAAGCTGTCCTGCCCAGTCATCAGCGCTGATGCCGAACAGTTTGTATCCTGTTTTTACGCCTGAAAATGCACTGCCCCACAGCGCACAGCTAATAAAAGCAAGCAGTGCGACGAGCCATGTTTTTGAAAGGATATCCTTTTCTTTTTTCATGTTCATTTCATTCTCCTTTTCACTTTCGGTGAAAATTATACCACACCTGCAATTTGTTGTCAACTTTAAAAGCACTGTTAAAGGCGTGTATTTTACAGTATATGCTGATTTTTACTGTTTTTTTATTTTGGATTATTGACATAGTAATGATGATTTGATATAATTATCATATGTAATCATATTTGTACATTTAAGCAAATATATAAGAACTTGTTCGCATAGGAGACTGAGGTGACTTTTTGGCAAATTTTTATTGCATTAAAATCACTTGAAATGCGAAAGCATTTCTGCATGATTTTGCCTTGTCACCAACAAAATTATGCTCAAAAATTCACTCCCATTCCCTATGCGAACAAGTTCTAAAATCAGGAAAGGATGATTCCCAATGAACAAAAAATCAATTCTGTCATTAAGTCTTGCACTAAGTATGCTATGCGCAATGCCTGCCGCCGGTTCAGCCGCATTTGCCGCAGAAACCGAAACAGATGCACAGGAAGAAACCGCACTTCCCGAAAGCTTTGATCTGAGAAACGTAAACGGCAATAACTATGTTACTCCTGTTAAAAGTCAGGGCAGATGGGGTACTTGCTGGTCATTCGGTTCAGTTGCAGCCTGTGAAAGCAGCATTCTCTATGAACTGAGCGAAAAAACAGGCTTGTCCCCTGATAATTTCAATATTGACCTTTCCGAGCTTCATACCGCATGGTTCGCCTATTCACAGGCAAACGGCGGCTCACAGGACGGCGAGGGACTGTATTTTACAGGTGACAAAGATCTTGCCTCTCTCAACAGCGGCCTTGATATGGGCGGCTTCAACAATAATGCCATTTTCAACTACGCCGCAGGTATCGGTCCTGTTGCCGAAAATCTTGCTCCTTATAAAAATAAAAGCGGATATCACCTTTTCTTCAAGCTTGATCCCGAAACAGGCAAAAGAATAAGAGATGACGAGGGCGAATATGTTTTTGAGATTCATCCGGCTGACTGGAAATGGGCTGAGGATGAAGCTTATGAAGACTCCGGAACATACGGCACAGTCGGCGAAGACTGGACTGTTTCAGATGATATAAAATTCAATCAGCCTTATCTTGAAAGCGCTGTTTACCTCCCTGCACCGGCACTCTATATCCCCGATGAAGAAGGCAATCATCACTATATGTACAACGAGGATGCAACCACTGCACTGAAAACCATGCTTCTTTCAGGCTATGCGGCAGAAATATCATTCTGTGCCGATAATTCACGTTTTGATGCTCTTGATGAGGGCGTTGAACCTGTATTCATCAGCAGAAATTATGCCCATTATACCTATGACGAACTGGATACTCCGTATTTTGATGTTGAAGCCCAGAAACCAAGCTTTGTCCATGCAAATCACAGCGTATGCGTTGTAGGCTATGATGACAACTATTCAAAGGAGAACTTCAAGAAAGGCACTTCCGAATCAGGCAATGACATGACTCCTCCTGCCGACGGCGCATGGATAGTCAAGAACAGTTGGGGTTCGGTTGACGGAGAATTCCCTAATTACCGTGACTGGGGCGTTGACGGAAGCGGATATTTCTATATCTCCTACTATGACAAATCGCTCGAATCGCCTGTTTGCTTTGATTTTGATGTTGAGAATATGTATCCTGAATATTTCGGAGGCGAAAAGACCGAAAAATTCATTCAGCAGCACGATTTCCTGAACGGAAACAATATTGTCACGATTCCATATGATACAAAACTGAGATATGCAAATGTATTCACCGCTGAACAAGACCAGTATCTCACTGATATTTCAGCATTTATTGCAGTTGATTCGCCTTCTCTCGTTAATTATCAGATATACAGGCTTAACGAAGATGCCAAAGATCCTACGGACGGAAAGCTTATCAGCGAATTTGAAAATCAGTACTTCACAAAGGGATTATATACCGAAAAACTTCCTGAAAAACAGCTTATCAAAAAAGGCGAAAAATATTCCGTTGTTCTCACAGATCAGGACGATTATTTCTATTATGCAACAATTTCAAGTGATATCGGAAAAGGATACATGGATTTTTCAAATGCCATTTCAGATGTTAAAATAAACTACTATTCAAAAACCGTCATAAATGAAGGCGAAAGCTTCATGTATACCGACGGCGTATGGGAAGACTTTTCATTAGGAAAAGAAATAATGGAAACATATTATTATGAGCCGCAGACCTATGAGGAAAAGAAATACTTCCTTGAAAACTTCGGAACTTATGCGGATGTCGGAATACCTGATTATCTCGCTATCGATAATTTCAAGATCAAGGCTATCTGCGAGTCTGCCGCCGCCGCAACAACAACAACAACTACTACTACTACTACTACCACAACAACCACGACAACTACTACAACTTCATCAGAAACTTCAACAACTACAGCTGCCGAAACATCAGCCTCATCTTCATCATCTTCAACAGCTTCATCAACAACACAAGCAGCTTCATCAACTACTTCTGCAACAACTGCAAAGAAGTCAAAATACAGCGATGATGAGCTTTGTCAGTGGGCATCAGTATACTATAAACAGCAAAACGGCACTGCTCCCGAAAATGTGACAGCTTCCGCAAATGCTGACGGTACTGTTTCCATCGACCTCGGCGGAAAGGATACATATATCATCGACCCGGAAACAGGCAAGGGCACTGATAGATCCGGAAATACCGTTGATCTTCCTGCAACAGGCAAGACATCTCCGCTTTCTGCACTTGTTGGAACAGGCGCTGTACTCATGACTCTCATAGGCGGCGCAATGCTTGGAAAATCAGGCAAAAAGGAAGACTGATAAATGATAAATGCCGAAAAATTCAGACAGATGCCCTTGAAAAAACGCATGCTCTTTATCGTTGGCGCTCTGCTTTTCACAGCCGGCATGGGCATTCTCGCTTTTTTCGGCGGCAGGTACATTTACCGCCACGCACGGAGAGCCTATCTCCTGAAAAACAGCGTTGTTCTTGAGATTCCAGAGCTGAAAGTGAAAGAGCCTGTGCTCGAAGGCACTGAACCTGATGTTCTCGCTTATGCCTGCGGACATTTTCCTGACAGCGGAGACGGAAACTACTGCATCGCAGGACACAGCAGCCCATATTATGAATATGCTTTCAATGCTCTTGAAAAAGCTGAAAACGGCATGGAGATACGCCTGTATGACAAGGATAAAAACTGTTCGGTCTATCATGTTGCCGAAACATTCATCGTTGAGCCGTCTGAAACATGGATACTCGGCGGCTTCGGCGATGACAGAATTACCCTTGTGACCTGTACGGATGACGGCTCACAAAGGCGCATTGTCATAGGGAAAAAATAAAAAGCAGTACTGCAAATTTCGGTTTGCAGTACTGCCTTTTCAATTTATGGGCACCTCTAAAAACCCGTTTTGAGTAAGAAAAAACAGATAGGTGCA
>JAKSQT010000067.1 GCA_024403995.1 Ruminococcus sp. | reverse complement strand
AGGAGCTTACGGCTCAGGCGGAGCAGTACCGCAAAGCAAGAATGCAGGAAAAGCAAGACGAACAGGACGTTGAGAAATTCATTCAGCGTTTGAAGAAGTGGAGCGATGTGGAGTGCCTTACCCGTGAGCTGTGCTTAGACCTCATCGAATTTATTGTAGTCCACGCTCGTCCCGAAGATCGCAATGCACCTCGCAGGATTGACATTTACTACAAGTTCATCAGCGAACCGCTTGCAGACAGCAGAAACCTTTTACTTCCGCAAAATAACGTGGAAATCAATCAGTCGTAAAATGGTTGTCCTTTTGGGTGGGTGACAACAGATACCCAGTTGTCAAAATGCTGTAAGCCGTGATCACTCAGGAAACCATATTCAAGGTAACGCATCATGGTGTGCAGCTCAGTAATACTGTTGCTGAGTGGTGTACCTGAAGCAAAAACCACACCTTTCCCGTCTGTTTTCTCATCGAGGTACTGACACTTCAAGAAAAGGTCAAGAGCTTTCTGTGAAGCAGAGTTAGAAATACCAGCCACATTCTGCAATTTTGTGCTTACAAAGAGGTTCTTATATTCATGACATTCATCTACAAACAGCCTGTCTACGCCTAATTGCTCAAATGTGAGAGTATTATCCTGATTGACTTTTTGAAGCTTGTCAAGCTGTTTTTGAAGGCTTTTACGGGAACGCTCCATAGCCTTGATCTGAAATCTTGAGCCTTCACTCTTTTTCAGTTCTTCGATACCACGCAGAATATCGTCAATCTGTGCCTGAATGGTCATTTCCTGTCTTTCCTTTGAAACAGGAATCATACCAAGCTGAGAATGTCCGATAATGACTGCATCATAGTTGCCCGTTGCGATTTTTGCAAAGAGCTGCTGTCTGTTTTCCTTTTTGAAGTCTTTTTTCGTAGCAACAAGAATATTGGCGGCAGGATAAAGCTTCTGGAAATCGTCACCGATCTGTTCGGTCAGATGATTCGGCACAGCAAAGAGCGACTTCGTACAAAGTCCTAATCGCTTGCTTTCCATTGATGTTGCGATCATTTCATACGTCTTGCCGGCACCAACGCAGTGTGCAAACAACGTATTACCGCCAAACATAGCGTGAGCGATTGCATTTTTCTGATGATCGTGAAGCGTAATATCTGATGTCATCATTGGAAAAGACAGAGCCGAGCCGTCATACTCACGGGGACGGATACTGTTGAAAAGCTCGTTGTATCTCTGTACG
Source organism: Ruminococcus sp. (assembly GCA_024403995.1). Lineage (GTDB taxonomy): Bacteria > Bacillota > Clostridia > Oscillospirales > Ruminococcaceae > Ruminococcus. The sequence goes on along the minus strand of JAKSQT010000067.1, from coordinate 11,898 downwards.
ATTGCTTCACGGCGCTGCGGATCTTTGAAAATCCACGCCTTGAATGCTTTGCGGATATCGTCAGCCTTACGCTGTACGACACGGGTAGCGTCAATATCAACTACACGCTTTTCCTTTGTATCACCCATACCGTCAGGCACTTCAACCGTCATATAGACCTTAGGATCTTGCAGATTAAGAATATGCTCAAAGATGTCATAAGCGTTCATCTTGTGAGAGCCGTATTTCTGCGTTGCAAGTACAGATCTGTCTGAGGACTTATTGCTGACATGAAAAGAGTTTGCAAGTGCGGAATACTCCACACCGATGATAGACGATTTATTCCAACGAGCCGCAGGACTGTCACTTCGCTGATAGTTTGGTGTCTGAAAGAGTTCATACATGAACTGGTCGTAGTATTTCGGATCAATCCATGTTGCACCGATTTTCACATCAATATCGCCGGCTTTCAGCGGTTCAGGCATAGCCTGTTTCAAAGCTGATACATTGATATTGAAATCAGGATCGTATTCAGCGATTTCCTCCGCTTCACGCAGTTTTACACGAATATCGCCCGAAAGATACTCTGAATCAGTCTGATAAGTATTCTCCGTATGGGGAATTTTGAAAATTCTGCCTGTCAGTTCGTGTTTCAGTTCATCCTCAGTCATACCAGTCAGACTGCTCATATACTCAAAGTCCACCTTTGCTTTCTCAGCAATGGAGAGTGTAAGTGCTTCCAGAGCCGTATCGACATGATCGACTGCTTTCGGCGGCATAATTGTACGCTTCGTGAAAATATCTGATTTCTGTTTCAGCTCGGTTTTATCATACTCTTTTTCCAGACCTGCCACAAGGTTGTATGACACATCCTCACTGAAATAACGCTTATTCGTCTGTGAATGGATAAGACCGTATTTCTTGTAGAAATCGTCATAAGCCGTATTCAGCTTTTCCTGCAAATGGTTGATCACGCTGTCAGGTTTATTCAGCTCCATTGCTTCAATCAGGTCACGGGTAGTGTCTCTCAGCTCAATAAAAGTCGTAAAACGCTTGTGCTGTGCTGTTCCTTTGTCAAAGCGGAACTCACAGGCGGCGTTATTTTTCTTGAAGAACACCTGATCGTCAGACATAAAGAAGCTGTAATTACGGAGATTTGACGGAATCTGCACCTGCACACCGTCAGCCGTCTTTGCATATACATCTCTGCCACGCTCGTGACTGATCTCCGCAGAAAGCTTTCCGACTGCATCATGCAGAGCTGATTTCAGGTCAAAACCGTCCTCAGCAATAACCATTGTTTCGCCGCCGCGCGGATTGGTATTCTTAATGACCTCACCAAGAACCATGTCGGGATGATTTTCAAAATACTGATTGATTGGCAGACCGTCAGCCGTTTCACCGATATGTACCCAATCAGGGATATCGGACATTTCGGCAACAGATTTTCCCTCGTGCTTCTGCAAAAAGATGATATCCGTTGTAACGTCTGTGCCTGCATTATCATGAAAAGCACCGTTCTTACCGCCCGGCAGACGAATCGCCCCGATCAGGTCAGCCTGATCTGCCAGCATCCGACGAACACTCTCATCTTTCTTATCAAGCGTACCCGATGAAGTGACAAAAGCCAGAATACCGCCGTCTTTCACTTTCATAAGCATTAATAATGGGCAGTTTCCCAAAATGACCTTATTCCGATAAATAATCCAATAAAAGCAAAAAGAGTATCAATCTCCTATATCACAGGAGACTGATACTCTTTTCTTTTTGCAGGATATTCTATTTTGAACGAAACTTCAATAATTCAACAGGATAGCTTTTGAAAAAATAGCCGATGTTAGGATAAACACCTGACTTCGACTTTTCGCAAAATTATTGATTTGGCGATATGATAGAACTAAATATGCAAAAATTGCGCAGTTCTTCATACAACTATTTACATTATACCAGATTATGTGCGCTTTGTCAATAGAATTGTGTTAATTTTTGTATTTATTTGTTACAATTAACAAATAAGACTGCTGATTTATTGGAGGGTTTACTATATGATAAAAGGAAGTGCGTACAAACGTAGAGACGGACGCTGGGAGTTTCGTATTCTTATGGGGAAAACCTCGGTGGGAAAGCGTGTTTTCAAGTCCTACTACGGCAAGAGCCGTGAAGAAGCCGAATACAAGGCTATGATAGCGCAAGGTCAGGCAGAGGAAGCGTATGCTGTAACGGAAATGACGGTCAGAGAACTTGTGACCGAGTGGCTTCACGTTACAGCATCTCGCATCAAGGAGTCAACCGCCGCCAACTATGCCATGAAAGCAGAAAAGCACCTCATCCCTGAATTTGGAGAGATAAAGTGCTGTCTGTTAAAAGCAAAAGATATATATGCTTTTATCGAACGTAAGCTGAAAGAGGGGTTGTCTGTGCGGTATCTGTCGGATATTATTGTGCTGTTCAAGTCCGTGTTCCGCTATGCAAGCCGTGAGTATCGTATCCGTAACGTACTTGACGGTATCGTTCTCCCGAAAAAGAATAAGCCTGAAATTGCTGTCATGAACAAGGAACAGCAGCTCAGGCTTGAAAAATATCTGGACAAGCACCCGTCTGTTACAAGCGTGGGTATATCTATTTCAATGTATATGGGCTTGCGTATAGGCGAGGTCTGCGCTCTGCAATGGAAGGACATCGACCTTGAAAAACGGATATTGACCGTCAGCAAGACTATTCAGCGTGTGCAGTGCAGTACGGGAGCAAAACACACTAAGCTCATTATCACCGAGCCTAAAAGTGAAAGCTCCAAGAGGACGATACCCATTCCCGATTGCCTGCTCCCTCTGCTCAGGCAGTTTAAGGATAACGGTGAGGTGTATGTGGTATCTGGCAGGAAGAAGCCTGTTGAACCGAGGACTATGCAGTATCGCTTTGCCAAGATACTGCATAATGCAGAATTACCGTCATTCCATTATCACAGCCTGCGCCATCTTTTTGCAACTCGCTGTGTCGAGCTGGGTTTCGATGTGAAAACGCTGTCGGAGATTTTAGGTCACAGTTCCGTAGAAGTCACTCTCAACCGCTATATTCATTCCGATATGGAACGCAAGCGTAGCTGCATGAGCCTGCTGTCCAAGTGTGCGTGACCGTCAGGGTAACGTAAAAGTGACGTCATTCCGAATCTTGAAAACTGAATAAAATCGGAGCAGACAGCACTTTTCTCGCCAAATCAATAATTTTGCGAAAGAATTGTCCCTGAAATCAATTATACTACTACATATTATGGAGGTATAGGTATGGAAAATTACGTTGGAAAGATTTGCCCGTTCTGCAAGACGGCTATCACCGCCGAGGATGAGGTCATGGTCTGCCCGTCCTGTGCTACTCCTCACCACAAGGCTTGCTGGGATGAAAACAAGGGTTGTACTACATTTGGCTGTTCGGAGCAGCATTATGTTGCTCAGGGGACGAACCCTACTGATGTGTGCAAGAAATGTGGCGCCGCTTTAGGCGATGGGCAGGATTTCTGTCCCAAGTGTGGTACTCCGAAGAATGCTCCTAATAATACTGTATGTGCTAAGTGTGGTGCAGAGATTACTGAGGGACATGATTTCTGTCCGAAATGCGGACAGAAAGTCGGGCTGGCTGTTGACAGTGGTGTAAATTCCGCTATTGCAGATTTTAATGCCAAGCAGGCTAAAAAGAACAAGAAAAAGGTAATTATTCCTCTTGTCATTGTTGGCTTGCTTGCGGCAGGAGGTATTACCGCTTATATGTTTCTTAAACCGATTCCTGTAGAGGAAATTATACTGTCAAAAGAATCGGTTGAGTTGAAGAAGGACGGCACACAGTCTGTATCTTATACTATTTCTCCGCCAGAAGCTGCTGAGAAAGCCGAGGTAACTTGGAAGTCATCTAATGAGAGTGTAGCCCTTGTTGACGATCATGGCAAGATTGAAGCTGTCGGAGATGGTTCTTGTACGATTTCCGTTTCGGCTGGAGGTAAGAGTGATACTTTGTCTGTTACTGTAAAAACCGGTCCGGATTTCAATCAAATTTTTAAGGACTGTGAACTTGATGATGAATGGGCAACAGTTGGATATGATGGATCATACCTCTCAATTGATACAAATCCTAATGACATAGATGATCATATCGATTATGCTGCTTATCTGAGTATTGAATTGGTAAATCTTAAACTTGGATTACCTAGTTCACTGATTGAAAAAATGAATAAAACTTCAGCCTTAGATGGTCGTCAGAGTGAGACCTATGAAGATGTGACAGTAAGTTGGAAGTATCACCCTGATCAAGGTATGGAAGTTACTTACGAGGCAAAGTAATTATGCAGGCTCAGGATTCGTATGAAGACAGGTTGAAAATGGTTGAAATGCACGATGATGTGTTAGCCCGCATTGATAGTGCTATCAAGAAAAAGCAGAGCATTGAAGCTTGTTGGCTTTGTTATGCCTGTTTTGAAAGCAGAATAACACGCACATTGGAAAAAGTGTCTGCTTATTGTTCAAAGCGTAATTGTTATCAAAATCACAGGGTCGGTATTGCAACTCGTGTTGATTGTTTGAAACGGTTATGTAATCTTGGCTATGCAGGAACAGAGCATTTCGATAAGCAACTGCTGGACAATATAAAGGGCTGGTGTAAAGACAGAAACAAACTCGTTCATGCTCTTGTTACACTTAACAATTATTCAGGAATGGACAAAAAGTTTCTTGACCTTGCAAAGCGAGGGAAGCCTCTTGTTGAAGAGTTGTACAAGCAGACAACAGCTTTTCGGAATGAATACTATGAAATTGAAACTATGCCTGTATTTCCGGAAGATGCAGAGAATAAGTGCAGGCTGAAAAAGAAGGAGGAATCCTCTAATGGGTAAATTGAATGTTGTAATCGTAGATGCGACCGGCAACAAGGAGCAAAAAGTCGGTCTGCCCGATGATATTAAATGTGGTATTATCATGGTGAAGCTGGTCGAGAAGATCAAGCTCCCCTCAGTCGGTCCAGACGGCAATCCGATCAGCTATAAATTCATTCATAAGGTGACAGGGCGGCAGCTTCTTGAAATGCAGACATTGTCCGAAGCAGGTGTAAAGGACGGCGATGTTCTCCGCTTACAGCCTGAGATCACAGCAGGATAATAGGTACTATGAATAATCAGTTTGAGCTTAATTCTTCGGATTTTGAAGAAGACAGATACAGCAGATTACGTTTGATACCGTGGTGGGATCAGGAAAAGATACAAAATGCTAAGATCATGGTGGTCGGTGCAGGCGCACTCGGCAATGAGCTTGTCAAGAACCTGACACTGCTCGGCATCGGCAATATCCTGATACTTGATATGGATTCTATTGAAAACTCCAATCTCACCCGTTCGGTGCTTTTCAGGAGAAACGATGTTGGACGCTATAAAGCAGAAATTGCAGCCGAAAGAGCAAGGGAGATCAATCCCGATGTGAATGCTGTTGGTATCGTTGCAAATATCATAGATGATGTCGGGCTTGGTGTGTTTCGGCGTATGGACGTTGTTCTCGGCGGACTGGACAACCGTGAAGCCAGACTTGCGATCAATCAATCCTGCTATAAGGTCAATAAGCCGTGGATAGACGGAGCAATAGAGGTCTTGAATGGATTTGCGAGAGTATTTGTTCCAGGACAGGGCGCTTGCTATGAGTGTACCATGACCGATATGGACTGGCAGCTTATCAACAAGAGAAAATCCTGTGCCTTGCTGACACATGAGCAGATGGCAGAGGGGAAAATCCCCACAACGCCGACTTCTTCATCTGTTATAGCGGGTATTCAGGTGCAGGAGCTTTTGAAGATACTGCATAAGGAACGTGATCTACCGACACTGGCAGGAAAAGGCTTCGTGTTCAACGGGCTGACACATGACTCCTATGTAGTGGAGTATCAGGAGAAGCCTGATTGTATGAGCCACGATACATATGATGAGATTATTGAAAAGAATTGGTCTGTAAAGGATATTACGCTCAAAGTGCTGCTGCTTGAAATACAAGCAGAAATGGGTGAAACCGCTGTCATAGATTTTGACAGGGACATTGCCACATACGGACATTGTAATTGTGGTGAGCATATCTCTCTGTTTATGCCTGTACATAAGCTGAGAGGTAATATGCTCACTTGTCCGAAATGCGGTCAGCAGATGAGTTTTGACAGTGTTCACTCTATAAACGGCAGCGAGGATTTCCTGAACATGACACCTGAGCAGATCGGTATCCCTTCGCTTCATATTATTTGCGGACGGGTAGGAATGAATTGTAAATACTACGAATTTACGGCTGATGTGCCAGAATACTTGAAATAAGCAGGAGGTGGCAGAATGAATGCCCGAATGAGAAGGCTTGCCTCCGATTGGGAACAGATACAGAAAGATTTTGCAGGTCATAAGAATATTATCGTTACAGCGGAAGGTACGGAGCCGCCTGAGAAATACCATGTTACATACTTTGTAAACGGCATATATCTCTTGCCTGACGGCAGGATCGAAACATTAGGCAGACACGAGGTCGAGATCACGCTTCATGCCGACTATCCCCGATATAAGCCCATATGCAAGATACTGACTCCGATATGGCATCCGAATTTCAGGGACGGACAAATCTGTATCGGTGATATATGGGGCGCAGGTGAATCGCTGACCGATATTATCATCAATATCGGTGATATGATACAGTATAAGTCCTGGAATTCGTCAAGTCCGCTGTCAGCCGATGCCGCCGATTGGGCGTTGCAAAATAAGCACCTGTTCCCCGTTGGAACGATCGACCTCTATATTGCAGATAAAGGGTCTGAAAATAATGTTGAAATTGATCTGCTTGATGAACCTGCGCCGGAAGTTGATTCAGATGCCACTGAACTGCCAAAGGTAGATCTTAATAAAAAGGTTGAAGAAAAAAGCGATGGAAATGATTTTGAGATAACTGCTGAGGAGTTGGAAGGCGTCGAATTTATACCGACAGTGCAGCGTATGCAGTCATCGGCTTCGCCAAACGGTACAGTCAAGGGTAAGATCAATATCAAGACCGTTATTACCAAGGGTATCCTTTGGGCGCTGATGGGTGCGGTTGTCGGATTTGGTATGTCCGAGATAACAGACGGACTATACAGCACAAGAAATATTGCTAAAATGGGCGGTAATACGCATCTTGCAGAATACTATGACTATCAGGAAGAAATTGAAGATAAGCTGTCTGATGTAACAGATGAGTATCATCAATATTGTGAAGAAAAAGGCTATGATAAAGATGATACCGAACATCTGATGGATTGGTATAATGAGGAAGCTTCTGACAGTGCAAAGAATCAGCTTGATGAATATATCGAGATCAGCGAAAAAGCCGATAGTGCGTTATATGATTCCTACAAGTACGAGTTTTCTTCGTCAGAGAAAAAGCTGAAAGAAGGAATTGCAAAGACAGTCAGGACACATTCTGCGATATGGTCTGCTATCATTGCATTATTTGTAGGATTGTTCCTTGGCATCGGTGAGGGCGTTTTCTATGGCTCAAAGGAAAAAGCACTGAAATATGGTGCAATAGGCGCAGGTGTATCCGTTTTGCTTGGATACGCAAGCGGTTATCTTGCTCAATGGATGTATTCATCAATGCTCGGTGATGATCCTGCTCCGATAGCAGCAGCACTTGTGCGTGGTATCGGCTGGGCGGTCATGGGGGTAGGTATCGGACTGGCTGTCGGACTGATAAAACCGGAACTGAAGCGTTTGCTATTCTGTGTGATCGGCGGAACTTGCGGAGCCTTCCTCGGCGGATTCCTGTTCAATTTCATAGGGGAAGCAGTGCCGAATGATATGGTGTCAAGAGGAGTAGCTATTGTAATAATGGGCTTTCTGATCGGCATCGGTGTCGGACTGCTTGAACAGTTTGCAAAGCAAGCTTGGCTCAAGGTGATCCGTGGTGAGTTTGAAGGCAAGGAGTACCTTGTATTTGCAGGCACTACAAGTATAGGCAATAACGGCAAGAATACGATCGTGCTGTTCAAGGATAAGCTCATTGGGCCGCACCATTGTGATATTGTTCTTGAAGGCAGCCGATACGTTGTGAAGGACTGCGGTACGCCAATGGGTACGCTTGTAAACGGTCAGAAAGTGACAAGACAGATACTAAAACAGGGTGATGCTATTTCGATAGGAAATTCCGTACTTGTATTCAATACAAAATAAAGATAGAATGGGTGAGGGCATTATGAAAAGGATCATAAAAGCTGTATTGTCAGCGGTTATATCCGTAATGCTCTGCACCCATTCTTTTATTGCCTATGCGATAGATTTTGATGCTGAACAGACTTTTGATTCTGTATTGTGGTGATGTCAGGTAATGCACTCGGAAGCGGATTTGCATTAGGCGAGAGCTGTGTTGTCACTAATGCTCATGTGATACAAGATGCTTCAAATGTTGAGATCACAGCCTATGACGGCAAAGAATATCCTGCTTTCGTGTATTGCAAAAGCGACGAGCTTGATATTGCAGTTTTATCTGTTCCCTCTGCTGATTTTACTCCGCTTACGATCGGCAATACTTCTGATATAAAGATCGGTGATGATGTATATGCGATCGGCGCTCCAAATGGTATGAGCTATACGCTCACAAAAGGTACGCTGTCCTCTAATAAGCGGAAAATCAGCGGTGATGATTATTTTCAGTTAGATGCAGCGCTGAATGAAGGCAACAGCGGTGGGCCGCTGCTCGACAGCCAGGGGACTGTTATCGGGATGAATACGATGAAGATGAATAACAGCGAAGGGCTTGGTTTGGCTATTCCCATTGACCGTATCATACAATACATGAAAAGCAATGATATTTCTATGACCGATAACGGTATAGCAGTGGTTCCCGAAATTGAATATCATGCTGAAACGAATACTTCTGCATCTGACAGCATTGTTAAGTCTGACATTCCACAGCAGGAACCAGCAAAGAGGAATATAGAACCAGTCCTTATAGCTGTCATATGCATTTCCGTAATATGCAATATCATTATGCTGTTGATAACGCTTCATTACAGAAGCAAATGGAAAGCATTAAAAACAGAACAAAGTGAACGAACCGATTTTGAGATCGAAATATGGGAGTGATGATCATGGCTAAAAAGAAAAACGGTGGCGAGCAGAAATACGAAAAGATACTCGCTCCCTCTGAACAAGAAGTAAACAGAGATGTTCTTCCTCAGAATGTCATTAAAATGGGAGAACAAGTCCTGCACGATAAAAACATTTACATTTTGCAGTCTGTATACAAGGAAATCCATGAGTTTACCAAAGACAAGCTGACTGTTGAAAGCGGCGGTATGCTTATGGGCTACACCATTCAGGCGAACGGAAAGACCAATATTATCATTGACGGCTTCATCGAGGGAAAGCACAGCGAGGGTACGCCTACAACGCTGAAATTCACACATGAAACATGGGATTATGTGCATAAAGAAGCCGATGAGCATTTTCCGAATGATAAGATTATTGGCTGGATACATACGCACCCTAACTTCGGTATTTTCTTATCCAATTATGATAAATTCATACACCAGAATTTCTTTAATTATGAAAACCAGATTGCTTATGTAGTTGATCCCATTCAACATATTGAGGGATTTTTCTTTTGGATCAACGGGCAGATCGAAAAATGCCCCGGTTTTTATATCTACGATGAAGTCGGAATTGAGATCGAGTTACCCGAACAGATCACTGCACCGACAACAGCGGAGCAGGTTAAAAACACTGCGTCGAACGGCAAAGCAGACACAAAAGGGTTATACATTGCATTTGGTGTTTTATCACTGCTGAGTATAATAGGATTTATTGCACTATCAGCACGAATATCTGAGCTGCATGAATCCGTCAATGCGTTGAACGAGCAGTTATTGACGCAGAATCAAACAATAGCTGCCAATGTGCAGTCTGTTGGTCAAAATGTATCTTCCCTGAAAACTGATTTAGGCAAGCATACAATCGTATTTCTTTCAGATGATGGCACTTTACTTGCAAAACAGGAATATGCGACCGGCGATATTATCGTACCGCCTACAGATATACCGCAAAAAAGCGATGATGAAATGTATACCTATACTTTTTCGGGGTGGGACGCTGATTTCGGATATGCGGTCGGTGATGCAGTATACCAAGCAGTATACACAAGCAAACTGCGTGAATATACGATCACATTTGAATATGAGAACGGTAATGAGATCTCATCAGATACCTATCATTACGGTGATGAAATAGCAGTACCCGAATACTCCCCTGATGAAATGCCGGACGATGGGAAAGAATATGAAGTAACCTGGGATAAAGAAATTGGGACGGTATCGGAGGATACAACATACAAAGCGGTAATAAAAGAAGTTACCTCAGACAGCGCATCAGAAACAGAAGATGTTACGGACAATACGGAAATGGCGGAAGAAACATCAGAAGAAACCGCTTCAGCCGAAGTGTCTGACAATGAATGATCTATATGGAAAACTCTGCCCATACTGCAAAACCGGATTAAAACAGGGCGACGATATTATTGTATGCAGTGAGTGTAATATGCCCCATCACAAAGATTGCTGGATAGAGAACAAGGGCTGTACTACATTTGGTTGTCTCGGAACGATAGACACTCCTAAAGAAACTGAAAATATTGATTTCGAGCTTACACTTGATGATTTTGATATGGTACGTTGCAAGCAATGCGGCAACCTCACACAAAAAAGCGAGCGATACTGCGTCTATTGTGGGAATTCGTTTGAACAACCTATCGAAGCTACACAAACAAAATCTGAATGGATAGAATGGAATTGGTGTGCATTCGCATTTTCACATTACTGGCTCATGTATCGAAAAGCCTACTTGTATGGAATTATCCTATACATCATGAATGTTACGATGCTGATAATTAGCATTCCGCTATTCGCATTTGGAACATTTCTGGAGCATATTATTATTGGTGCTGTCGGGAATCATCTGCTTAGTCGTTCTTTTGTCGGAAATAATCATAATTCACAAAACACTAGTACAAATATTACAGCAGCGATTTGTGCAGTGGTTATCTTCGGGATGATAGTTATAGGGAAAATGCAGTAAAAAAGCGGTCGCAATGACCGCTTTTTTGCTACTCGTCCGAACACTCTGATAAGCCGTGAAGAAGCTGAATGTATACGCACTCTGCTCGGTCACGCTCCTCACCCTCGGTGGACATCATAACTTCGAGGAAATATGCCTTAGCTTCCTCGTAGTCGCTCCAGACCTCACGCCTGCCGTTGCAAACAGTCGTGACCTTGCGTGATCTCGGCATTGCCAATTCAGGTGTTTTCAACATAGCTGTGTACCTCCTGTGATTTAGTGTAGATACATTATATCCCATGAAAAGGCAGGAGTCCAGCCCAGCGTAATAATTGTGCAGGGCGCAGTAATATTATAAGCCCCCCGGTGCAATATGCTGTATCAGGCAGGAACAGACTCGGCAATGCCGTGTTCCGCTTCATAGTCCCTGACACGGCGATAGAAAGTGTTAGCCGACAAGCCCATTCTCCGCATAAAGTCCCTGCCCGTGATGTTCTTTGCTCTCCATTCCTCATAGAGCTGTCCGAACCTCGTCCAGTCCGTAGAGATAGGCTTTCTGCCTGTGTATTTGCCCTGTGCCTTAGCGATCTCGATGCCTTCACGCTGTCGCTGTTTGAGCTGCTCACGCTCCAACTGTGAGAGGGCAGCAAACACAGTCAGCATAAATTTACCCGTAGGTGTGTCAGTGTCGATGTTTTCTTTGTGGCTGATAAGGATAACACCTTTGTCGGTAAGCGTGTCGATGATGTTCAGCAAGTCCTTTGTGGAGCGTCCTAAACGGCTTATACTCTCTGGAATTGTCAAGAAATGTGCAGTCATAAAATACCCAAAATCTGAAATAG
>JAKSQT010000066.1 GCA_024403995.1 Ruminococcus sp. | reverse complement strand
GGGGTTCGGGGAAGAACCTTTCCTCAGAAAGGTTTTCCCCGATAAACAGTATAAACTTCTGTATAGGTAACGCTGTTATGCTGTTTTGTGGCTTTACTTTGTGAATTTGCCGATGTCCACATCAAGCGGAGCATCAATTTCATCGGATACATATTTGCCGTTCTTTTTGCGCTGTTTAATGCACTCGGTCAGCAGATATTCAATCTGACCGTTGACCGAGCGGAAGTCGTCCTCCGCCCATGCGGCGATATCGTCATACAGCTTTTCCGATAATCTGAGCGGAACTTGTTTTTTTGCTGCCATATCAGTACAGACTGCCTGAATTTACGATAGGCTGAGCGTCGTGGTTGCCACAGAGAACAACGAGAAGATTTGATACCATAGCGGCTTTGCGTTCTTCGTCAAGTTCAACGACATTATTTTCGCTGAGTCTTTCGAGAGCCATTTCGACCATGCCTACAGCACCGTCAACTATCATCTTTCTTGCATCGATAATAGCAGAAGCCTGCTGTCTCTGGAGCATTACTGATGCAATTTCAGGAGCATATGCAAGGTGAGTGATTCGTGCTTCGATAATTTCGATACCTGCGTTTTCAACCTTAGTCTGGATTTCGTCACGGATACGCTGAGCAACTATTTCGCTTGAACCTCTGAGGCTGCCCTCGTCAGCGATGCCGTCGCCTGTGGTGTCGATATTTGGAGCTACGTCATAAGGATAGATGCGGACAATGTTTCTGAGCGCACTGTCACACTGGAGAGAGAGGTATTCCTTGTAGTTGTCAACGTCGAATACAGCCTTTGCAGTATCAACAACACGCCACATAACGGCGATACCTATTTCGATAGGGTTACCGAGACAGTCGTTGATCTTCTGACGGTTGTTGTTGAGAGTCATGATCTTAAGTGATATCTTTTTGCTTGGGATGCTGACTGCTGCATTTCCTGTACCTGCACCTGCGGTAGCACTGAGTTTGAGTACGGGTTCGTCACCAACGTCGCCGCTCTGTCTGAGCTTAGTGGCAGCGGCAGGGTTTACTGCTGTACAGAATGGGTTTACCCAATAGAAGCCGTCTCCTTTGAGAGTGCCCTTATACTGACCAAAGAGCGTGAGAACGAGAGCTTCCTGGGGTTTGAGGACTTTGAGTCCGAGGTATGGTATCCAGCCTAAGCAGAGCCATAAAGAGCAGATAATGATGAGAAGTACATTTCCCATGCAGCCGATCACCAGACCGACAATAGATGCAAGATAGAGGAGGGTAATAAGCAGCAGAGCCGACATACCGTTCTTTTTTTTGCAGATGATTTTTTCCTGTGTGCTGTTTGTGTTTACTGTTTCTTTCATAAAAAATTTCCCCTTTTCTGGTATTAACTGAAATATAGCTTTCAGTTTTCCCAATAATCATTGAATTTCCGAACCTTGATTCGGATTGGTTTGTATTTGATATCATTATGATATCACAAAAATTTCATTTTGTCAAGGGGTTTTTGAAAAATATTTTTTAGAGGTGCCCTTAAGTGAGAAAATAGTCAATAAAAAAATCGTGGCTTGCACAGGGCAAACCACGATTTTCTTTTTATGTTGGTGTTTTCATAAACGGGATGTTGTAAAATGTTAAGGCAGCATCGCACAAAGCACGTCTGGTGACTTTGTGCGTCATAAACTTGTATCCCAAGGGCACTTCCTTCGGGCGCTATTTTCCGTCATAGCACACAAAAACTCTGACTTCGTTTCTGCCGCACAATCTTTGTATGGTGTTTCCTTAATGTTTTATCATGTATATATCTTACCATAAGTTAAATTGTTCTTCAAGAATATAAGAGTAAATGGTAAGGTACAGAGAGTGAATTGTAAAAATATCTTTTCTATTGGAGTGAAGTTTTCTTTGCTGGACATTTTGTATTTTCTATGATAAAATAAAGTCAACACCGCACAAAGCACATCTAACGACTTTGTGCGATGTTGCTTAAAAAGAATACATAAAGGATATACAAAGGATACATCATTTTTCTATAATATAGTCAGAGGAGGAAAAATATGGCAGAAAAAATACTTTTAGTTGAGGACGATGCACAGATACGTGAGGTCATAACTGATTATTTCAGCAAAAAAAGTGACGGCGGACTTGAAATTATCACTGCATCAGATGGTGCAGAGGGACTTGCGTATATTGAAGCTCATGAGTCGGACATCGTTATCCTTGATATAATGCTCCCTGAAATTGACGGATTTACGCTGTGCCGTGAACTGCGCCGGAGAAGTGACTGTCCGCTTTTGTTCCTGACTGCCCGTGGACGTGAGGAGGATATACTTTACGGCTATGAACTGGGCTGTGATGACTATATCGTAAAGCCGTTTTCTCTGCCTGAACTGTACGCAAAAGTGAATGCTTTGCTGAGACGTGCAAAAGGTCAGAACAGAAACAAGGAACTGAAATGCGGCGGTATAATTATGAAGCCGTCGGAATATCTTGTAATTTCAGACGGAACGGAAATTCAGCTTCCGCCGAAAGAATATGCACTGCTGAAATATTTTCTGGAGCATAAGGGGAACGTGATAAGCCGAAATACGCTGCTTGATAAGGTATGGGGATATGATTTCTACGGCAATGACCGTGTTGTGGATAATCATATCAAGAAGCTGAGAAATGCTCTCGGAAAATGCGGAAAATACATTCATACCGTCATTTCGCAGGGCTACATAATGAAGGAATAGTGATGTTTATGAAAAAGAAAATAAAAAAGAAAAAGTTACTGAAAGAACGAAAATTCCGCAGTTATTACTGGCGGTGCATGGTTCTGAGCCTGATTTTTATAATCGGGGCGATGGCAGAGAATGTACATAATGTGTCATTAAAACACAAAACTCTGTTTGCATCTATAGGGCTTTATCATGATACGATTGATTTTGATATAAAGAATCCCAACCATGTTATTGCGCCGCCGCTGTCAAGGAGGATAACAACAATTTATTGCCCATGTTATATATCTTACGATACGATTGAAGACATGATGGACGGAACAAATGTTGATGCGTTCAGTTTTGATGAAAATAAACAGGCAGAGATTAATCAGGCTCTTGGCAGAATGAGTGACGAGGCGTTTTATGAATGGTATCCTGATGCGGCATATGCTTTGGCTGTTGACGAGTGGAAATATGATGAGACTAAACAGGAATATCACCTTGAAAACGTGTTCTTTCAGACATCTGAGCGTCATATGCGTGTGAAATATGTTGACGAAAACAACGAAAAAAAATATATTGACTGCATAACGGAAATTCCGCAGGAGTGGAAAGAAAAATATGATATATGGAATTTATCCGAAACACGCAAGGTAAAACGTTTTTCCGACCTGAAGTATGGGGACGATGATTATATTCTCAAGGCAGATGATATTTACATTAAGGATAATGTCTGCCGTCTGGGAAAATTCAAGATTATTCATTCGTTTACAGATTTTAGTGAAGGTATTAGGCGAAAAGAAGAAATTGTTGCTGAGTGGGACGATACTCCCGAAAATGCCGAGGATTATGAGCATTGTGAAACTGTAAAGACAGTTTTTGATCTTGGAACATCTCACGACAGCGAAAACCTTGAAAAGCTGAAAGCGTTAAAGAACGGAAATGAACCTGTAAGCAATAAATTCAACGGATTTTATTATGAGGATAATTCCCGTGTCAGAAAAGGCGGTTTCAGAATGCCTGACAGTGAGCGTCAGCCGACTTCAGGTTTGATATGGTCAGGCAGCGAATGGAGAGGAAACAAATATGAGGTGACGCTTATCGGAATGCATGGCGGCGATGACAGCTATATATACACTGAAACAGACTTTTTTATAAAGGTGATTCTTCTGCCTGTACTTATTGACTGGATAGTGACGCTATCACTGATTTCCTTGCTCGTTTCATTATTCTTCTACCGCCGTTATTCACGTCTTTATAATGAACAGCAGAAGGCTGAATACCGCAAAACACTGACGAATACCCTTGCACATGACCTGAAATCGCCTTTGACTGCGGCACAGGGATATGCTGAAAATCTGCTTGAAAATACAAATCCTGAAAAGAATTTGTACTACACTGAGCGCATAGTAGAAAATATCCAGTACACAAACCGCATAATTCAGGATGTTCTGGAGCTTGCCAAAATTGAGGAGAATGACGATGTGCCTGTCTGCGAAAAGCTTGATATTGCCAAAATTCTTCGTGAAATGCTTGAAGACCATGAGGAAGAATTTGAAAGGCGCAGCATAAGCCTTAAACTAAGCGACAAACCGTTTGTTATAAGTGCGAATGAGGCTATGTTCAGGCAGATGGCAGTAAATCTTACAGACAATACATTAAAGTATACCATAGACGGGGGAGTGGTATGCTTAGAAACTGACGGCAAAAGCCTTGTGCTGAAAAATTCATGCGGTGACGGACTTGATGTCAGCGGAAATGAACTTGTGCAGCCGTTTGTGAAAGGCGATAAGAGCCGTAACAGCAGAAATGGCAGCGGAATCGGACTTTCTATCGTTCAGAAACTTGCGGAATGTCAGAAGATAAGATTTGATATTTCAGCGGATAAAGGGGAGTTTACCGTAAAGATCGGCTGATAGTCCTGTTTTTATGCATTGGAGATATTCTGGGCACCTTTAAAAACCCCTTCTGAAAAAAATCACACCGCACAAAGACCTATGACGGTTTTGTGCGGTGTGATTTGCATTGATATGCAGTTTTCAGGCGTTTGGCAATTTATTAGCGGTAAATCAGATACATTTTATCAGTTACGACTTCAGTATCAGCAGATATGACTGTTGTGCCCTCTGTGGTTTCAATAGGTGAAAGCTGAATGTCGGTATACGTGGTTGATGAGGGGAAAACAGCGGTAACAGGTGTACCGTTTGCATACTGAGCGGCAAGCCATGTTTTGAATGATTCTGCCGTATCATCAGCGATAAGAGTGTCCGGAACATACAAATTGTAATATTCATCATCAAGACCGGAGCCGCCTGATTCATAGTCTCTTGAAAAATGTGAATTGAAAACATCACTGACCGATGCTGTCCGGGCAATTCCAAGATCGGTTCTTGAAAGCCTGAAATGATAGCATCCTGATGGAGGTTCACTTGCTGCATACC
Organism: Ruminococcus sp.; assembly: GCA_024403995.1. GTDB lineage: Bacteria > Bacillota > Clostridia > Oscillospirales > Ruminococcaceae > Ruminococcus. The sequence goes on along the minus strand of JAKSQT010000066.1, from coordinate 8,305 downwards.
AGTTTTCACTGCCGCTGAACACAGCCATTGCGGACTTCCTGCGGAGTATACCGTTTCCTGTGTGTGTACGGTGAATATAGTCTCCTGAAAAAAGCGGCGTATCTATAAAGATATTCTCTGATACTTCGCTGTTTACAGTTATCGGTATGTTATAGCCGAATGGTTTATAAGGAAGTGTGGTTGAAGAAGAACGGCATATCATGATTTTAGGCAAAATCTGTTCAATTGCCTGTTCAAGAGAAAGTCCAAAACCGACTGACAGCGAAATGTATTTTGCGGATGAATTAGCTGTGAAAGTATATACTCTTTCAAAACCGAGATTTACAAATGTCGAAACTCCGTCAATAGCGTATGAGATGCCACTTTCAGGGATTCTCTGACACTGACTCATTGAACATTGTGAGCTTACATTGTCAAATCTGTAAATAGTATATGTCTCGCCGCCGACACATGGGATAAATATCAGCAATCGTGTGCTGTCATAGGTGTATATCGTAGCTGAATGCCATAAGTTGCGGCGGTTTGATGTGTCTTTCCAGTTGTAAAGATTGTATGTCCTGTCACCAACACCAACTGCATATGACGGAGAAAGCGGTGACGGAGATGCAGACTGAACAGTTTTTCCGCATACTCCCCACTGATATATTGTATTGCCGCTGCTTGTTACAGTAAGAGGAGGCTGACCTGAGAGCCTGTTCATTTTTGTTCCGCCGATTTTCTGAGCGGCAAGATCAGCGTAAAGCTTTGCAGATATACCTTTTTTCTGAATTTCAAGAATATCATGATGTTTCAGCATTGTAAGCACTCCTTTCGTATAATTTCATTGACTTCACTCCTCTGCTGTCTGGTTATGCCATTCGCCGCTGCTGTCCATACCGTAAAATTCGCCGTTTGTAATATCCCATGCGATACTGCCCTGAGCGATAAGTCTGCCTTCAAAGTCATCAGCTTCGGGAAGTTCAGCTGCGCTGTCAATGTCAAGCTCCATGCGTTCAACGCTTACCTCGTCATCGAATTTTATGAATGTGCTGTTTCTGATAGTGATCATATAAAGATCCTCCTTTTTAAAAATTGAGTTCCTATAAGGGGGCAGAATTGAGGGGGATTTCAACTAAAACCCATTGAATATTGGAAAAAGTTCACAGAATGTTTACAATTGAAGCTTTTTATTGATAATAAAGTAAAACAAAAAAGATATTGACACGGATTTGGTATTATGGTATAATCAAAAATAGAAAAGCGTACGGTTTCCATGATGATTTGCCTTAATATATATTTTTTATTTATTTAAAAGGAGGATTAACATTATGGAAAATGTTATGAAAAACGGTTTCACTGAACTTAGTGAAAATGAAATGCTTGAACTTGATGGCGGAGCATGGTATCATGTAGTTGGCGGTGTTATTGGAGGCATTGTCGGCGGTGTAGGCGGCGCATTAGGAGGTGCTGTTGCAGGTGGAGCAGTTGGTACATTTACCATTCCTGGTATTGGTAATTTGTGCGGAGCTTCTGTAGGACTTGTTGGTGGTGCTCTTACTGGTATAGTTGCTGGTGCTTATAGTGGTGCTGCCGTTGCGGATTATATTGCACAGTAACGAAAACATAATAATACAATCATAGTAACCGCTGCTTTCGTAACAAGCACTATGATATCTTTTAGGTTTGAGGTAATATGTAATGTGTAAACAAGAAGAAATCACAGAATCATTAAAAACACCGGCAGTAAAACGGTCTAAATTTCTTTTTTTCCTTGGAGTTCCTATGATGTTTATAGCTGCTTTAGGTACAAAACATATTCTATTTACTATTCTTGCAGTTATATATGTAGTTGCCCTTTTTATAAACGGAATTATTGTTCTTCCGATTGTATTAAAAATTTTCAGGAATAAAACATAATGATTAATGGGAAACTCTAAAAACCTCTGTTTTTCAAATTTCACACTTGAAAAATCCAAAAAATACATTGAGGATTTTTGAAATTTATGGGTTTTTAGAGATAACCTAATGTTTTTTATTTCGCTTTATTCACTTTTTGATTCTATTTAATGCAACACCACGCAAATCACGTCTAATGACTTTATACGTCATAAACTTGTATCTGCGATACATATTAACTATTTCTAAAAGGCAATACCTTTCTACAAGGTCTTGTCTTTTTTTATTCAAAAGATTATACCAAGACATTTCCCCTCATTTACATTTTTGTCAAGATTTGTTAACTAAACAGTATATATATGTATGTATATACAAAAATAACATTAAACTATTGACAGCGACATTTTTTTATATTATAATACAAACATAGTAAAAGAAAAAAAGATATTGGCACGGATTTGGTATTATGGTATAATCAAAAATAGAAAAGCGTACGGTTTCCATGATGATTTGCCTTAATATATATTTTTTATTTATTTAAAAGGAGGATTAACATTATGGAAAATGTTATGACAAACGGTTTCACTGAACTTAGTGAAAATGAAATGCTTGATATTGACGGAGGAAAAAGCTGGTTAGCTGTTGTTGGTGGTGTAGTAGTAGGTGCAGCTGTTGTAGCTGGATGTGTTGCGGCAGCTCCTGTTATTGCAGCAGGTGGAGCAGCAGGTGGCATAGGTTGTGTTCTCGCTGGCGGTTCTGCTATTAGTGGTGGTCTTATCGGCGGAGGACTTTGGGGCTAATTTTTTTAGCTTGAATTGTACTTATTAAGTAAAGAATAATATATAAGGAGACGATTATGAAGCTTTATTCATCAAGAAATGTATCAGTTATTCGATACGTTATAGCGATGATTACAGCAGTTTCAACTGCAATTTTTGTTAATGACAGCAATTTTAGAATGTTTATGTTGATTATTGCATTTGTTATTGGCATGGTTCTTTTTATTTTTAAGTTATTCTGGAACGGAATTGATAATGGCACAATTACTGCATTTTACTCTGAGGATAATCTTAAAAAAAGAGAGTCAGTTGTTAATTTTTGTGGAATTATTGTATTTTATTTTACATTTTTTACATTAGGTGTATATTGCGTTGAAAATAATATTGCAATGAAATTCATGATTGTATTTTTTGCTGTTGCATTTCTCCTGTTTATATCAGAAGTTTTTCTTTTTTTTAAATTAAAGGATAAAAACTGATTATTCAACTATAGTTTTTAATATAATTTACTTAATTGCATGATTCTTTACATCATAATAATAACGCCCCAAGTATAGCTTTTGGGGCGTTATGCTATTAAAAAACATAAATAATAGAGGTTAAATATATGAGTGAAATTACAGAAAACACCGTTCTTGAAATGACGAATGTATTGTCTTATCGTGATAAACTCACACAGAATCAGCTTATGCGGGTATCACAAGATATAGAACAATTAATAAAAGACAATAACGCATCTAAGACAGGAGCAAGCGTTTCTGCTACATTTTCAATAGATACGACAGGTGCAGAACCTGTTTATGATATGGAGATACTTATTCCGATTGACAGGAATATTTCTGTTTCAGCTCCATATACAATCAAACCTGTTTTTAAGCTGAAAAATGCTGTTAAAATCAGACATATCGGCAATCCTGCAATGATGCAGAATACAGCTGATGAATTAATGCAATATATAAAAAACAAAGGGCTTATGCCGGTTACAACAGGCTATAATGTTACAGTGCAGGCTCCTTCAGCGGTTGATGATTTAATTGTAGATATTTATGTTGGAGTTAGCGACAATATTTTATGAAAATTAATATTGAGTTACTGCATTATTTCGGCTATGCTTTATCCAATAATCAGTGATTCATATGAATATAATATAAAAGACAACTCCCCAAAAGGTCTTGTCTTTTTTTATACAATAAAGGCGGTGCACGCCATAAAAAAATCAAATTCTATTGACATTTTTTAGATAATATGATATAATTGCATTGTGGATATAAGAAAAAATATGTTGAATTTTCAACAAATCCATAACATTACTCTGCAACAGGTCACAATATTTTTCAGACAATGTAATATCATCATCGGAGGTGAAAAATTTGAAGTACTATTGCGTCAAACAACACGACATCACGGACTGCGGTGCAGCCTGCCTTGCTACAGTTTCAAAACAGTACGGACTCAATCTTTCAATTTCAAGAATCCGTGAGATCGCAGGTACGGACAAACAGGGCACAAATGCCTATGGCATGATAAAAGCGGCGGAGGAACTCGGCTTCTCGGCTAAGGGCGTCAAGGGCAACAAGGAGGCGTTTTTCAGCGGCTTCCCTGTGCCGGCGATCGCCCATGTAGTCGTAAACGGCGGACTTCTTCACTACGTCGTTATACATAAGGTATCGAAGGAAAAGGTCATCGTGGCTGACCCCGGACAGGGACTTGTGACCTATCAGCCTGATGAATTTTTCGATATATGGACGGGCGTTCTCATTATCCTCGTCCCGACGGCAAAATTCCAGAAGGGCAACGAGAACAAAGGCGTTTTCTCACGCTTTTTCTCGCTCATTCTGCCACAGAGGAGACTGATCATAAACATTTTCCTGTCGTCGCTTATGATAACGCTTTTCGGAATACTTGCATCGTTCTATTTCCGCTTTATTATGGACGATATTGTTCCGAACTCCACCCGAAAAACGCTGACGGCGCTCTCGGTCGGAGTAATTCTGCTTTACATTTTCAAGGCGGTTCTGGAAGCCTTCCGAAATCATCTTATGCTTTATCTGGGACAAAAGCTGGATATTCCGCTTATTCTCGGATATTATGAGCACGTACTCGGTCTGCCGATGAACTTTTTCGGCACACGTAAAGTCGGTGAGATAGTTTCACGTTTCACCGATGCATCGAAGATAAGAGATGCAATTTCAAGCGCTACACTCACCATCATGATCGACTCTCTCATGGCGATCGCAGGCGGTGCGGTGCTGTTTTCACAAAATCATACGTTATTCTTTATTTCTGTTATAATTATCGCATTGTACGGCGTTATAGTGTTCGCATTCAACAAGCCTGTCAAAAAGATAAACGAAAAACAGATGGAGGAAAATGCTCAGGTAACATCTTACCTCGTTGAAACTCTCAACGGCATTGAGACAATAAAAGCTTTCCATGCAGAGGATAAGGCACAGGCACATACCGACAAGCTGTTCGTCAAACTGCTGAAAAGCACATTCAAGGGCGGTATGATAACCAATGCACAGCAGACTCTCACAGGCATCGTTTCAAGTCTGGGCGGCACAGTAATTCTCTGGGTAGGCGTTGTCGGCGTACTTAACGGCGAGCTTACTCTCGGAAGCCTCATAACCTTCAATGCACTGCTTGCATACTTCCTTGATCCTGTCAAGAATCTCATCAATCTCCAGCCAACTATGCAGACTGCTATCGTTGCATCAGAGCGACTCAGTGAGATACTTGACCTCGAACTTGAAAAGGTCAAGGACGACAAGCGCAAACTCGCTCCGCCGTCACTCAATCTGCCTATCAGAATAAAAAATCTCGATTTCAGATATGGTACACGTAAGCTCGTTCTCGACAATATCAACATGACCATCGGGGCAGGCGAAAAAATTGCTCTCGTTGGCGAAAGCGGATCTGGCAAAACTACACTTTCCAAGCTCATCATGAATTTCTATCCGTGGGAGCGTGGTGAAATTTTCATAGGCGACTATAATCTTGAGGACATCGGTCTTGAATACCTCAGAAACAAAATTGCCTATATTTCGCAGGATATCTTTCTTTTCAGCGGCACTATCAGAGAAAATCTCGCTCTTGGAAACGAGGACGCAACAATGGAGGATATCATTGCAGCCTGTCGTCTCAGCAAGGCGGAGGACTTCATAAACAATATGCCATTGAGATATGACACGGTGCTGGAGGAAAACGGCTCCAACCTCTCAGGCGGTCAGAAACAGCGTCTTGCAATTGCCCGTGCGCTGCTGAAAAAGCCTGATATCCTCATCATGGACGAAGCTACCAGCAACCTTGACTCAATAACCGAAAAAGCCATCGAAAAGACCATAAACAGCCTTTCACGAAGCATCACTACCATTATCATTGCACATCGTCTCAGTACGATAATGCGCTGTGATAAGATATTCGTAATGGAAAAGGGCAAATTCATCGAACAGGGCACTCATAGTGAACTTATAGAGAAGAAGGGACGCTACTACAATCTCTGGAAGGATCAGCTCCCTGAAAACTATATGAATAATCAGAAACCTGTTGAAATGCCGGACAACACAGGTACAAATGACGAAAAGAACGGAGCACCTGTATTCCCTGTTTTCATTAATCCGAATGCATAAGGGGGGAACAGAATGAAAGGAATAGTAATTGAACTAAAAGACATAACAGACAGCCGTGAGATGATGGAAAGCAAGGAATCGCCGAAGATCAGGTGGTTTATCTATATTCTTCTTGCTGCGATAGTCTCAGGAATAATTATTGCCTGCATTTTTAAAGTTGATGTTTACTCCCGTGTAAGCGGCGAGATAAAAACACAGGATGCTGCAAGCTCTGTAATATCGGCAAATAGCTGTAAACTCAAGAAAATTCTCGTAAGTGAGGGACAGAATGTAAAGGCTGGAGATGTACTGTTCATGCTCGATGCGGAGTATGCCGAAAGCCAGAAAAATCTCCTTGAAGATAAGCTGAATGGCTATAAATCCGACCTTTCAAACACCGAGCTGCTGAAAAGGAGTATTGAGAAGAATGAGAATCTGTTCAAAAATAATGCCGACGATTCAAAATTCTATTACAGATTTGAGCAGTATAGAAACGGTACTCTCCTTACAGCGCATGAAATTGAAAATTCCATGATTTCAAGCAGCCTTTCAAAAGAGGACAACCAGAATAATCTTGCTTCTGTTCTGAGCAGTATCGCTGACAGAAAATCTCAGCTTGCAGATTATGAGGCGTTGCTTTCCGCAATACGGAATAACCGTGGTTTTTCAGGAAACAGCGGCGCTGCAAATGCAAGCTATGACGAATACAATGCAAGCTATGAGAAGGCTTATCTCCTTGCTGAACAGTACAGAATCACACTCGAAAGCCTTGTTGATGTCTATAATAATCAGTCGGGCGGAGAGCAGATAACCGCAATGCAGGTGGATAGTGCCAAGCGTGAGGCTGACAGTATCTATTCATCACTCAGCAGCCTGAAAAGCTCGTATGTTTCCGATATCCGTTCACAGATACTTCTGCTTGAAAATCAGCTTCTCACAGATCGTGAAAATGTCGATTTACAGCAGTCTCTTGCAGATTATAAGGAGCTGAAGAATGCTGTTGAACAGGACAGAAGCTTTACATCTCAGGACAGCGGAATTCAGGGGGGATATGACCAGTATATCACGCAGTACAAGGCTATGTGCGATGAATATACTAATAAAATGAATGAGTATCAGATGCTGTATGAGAAGTTCAGTCTGCAAAGTGGTACGGCTGAGATAACCGATGCGGATATCGCAAAGGCTCAGAGTGCATACGACAGCGCAGTAATTGACATGGAAGCGCTGAAAACTGCTTATATTTCACAGATTCAGACTAAGATAACGGCTCTTAATGAAGAGATAAAAACTCTTGAAAAAAATCAGAAAAGTCTCGAAGTTGCACTGAAAAACGTTAATGATCTTGACAAATATCAGAAACTTTCCGCAGACAAGCTGAAAAATGAGGCGGTTATTACAGTCAATGCTGAGATAGATGCTCTTAATGACAACATCATCTCACTGAAATCACAGCTTGCGGAAATAGATGAGACTATCAAAAATTCCGAAATAAAGGCATCTGTTGACGGTACTGTAACGCTTATCAATGAGCTGAGCACAGGCGATATCGTTCAGGCAGGCAGCTCACTGTGCAGCATTATTCCTGACAGCGATGTGCTGAAAGCAACCCTGTATATCCCTGAAAGTGAGATCGCAAAGGTCGCTGTCGGACAGAAAACCGAGTATATCATCGATGCTGTGCCGTACTCTGAGTTTGGCAAGCTGACAGGCGAAATAACGTCGATATCGGCGGATGCAGTGACAAACAACAACACGGGAGCGAAATTCTATATCGCTTATGCAAGTATTTCGTCAAATTCGCTTACAAATAAAGAAGGCGACGTCCGTGAGATAAGGACAGGTATGCTTCTTGAAGCAAAGTCCATTTCAGGCTCTAAACGTGTTATTACGTGGATGCTTGAACAGCTTAATTTTATTGAATAGCCCCTCTCTCCTATGGTGCAGAAATGTGCCATAGGATTTTTTTATTGACAAAATTTGTGGAATATGCTATTGCTCCGCCAATTAAGTCTTGAATATTTTATGCGAAGTAATGAAGGA
>JAKSQT010000065.1 GCA_024403995.1 Ruminococcus sp. | reverse complement strand
CAAGTTTATGACGTACAAAGTCGTCAGACGTGCTTTGTGCGGTGTTGCCTTAAGCGATATCATGAAAAAAGTCTCATTGATTATTATCTGAAAAACGAAAATATCCTTGATTCAGCATATTCTGAATCAGGGATTTTTTTATCCCTGATAATCCAGTATGCGAAAAAAATATATCAGATACTTTACTTTTTTCGGGAAATATGGTATAATTAATCGAACTTTGTGTGTATGAAGATTGATAATGAAAGAAGGAGAAAAAATGATATCCGAGCCGAAACTGACTGTCATGCTTACGTATAATGATCTTACTGTCATGAATGCAGGTGAGATATTTGAAATGTGCAGGGATACAGACGCTGAATTCTGGGGAATGAAGGAAGAACCGCTCGGAAAAGCTGAGATGAAAAAGCTGTTTGCTGTTATGAAGGAATGCGGCAAGAAAACTTTTCTTGAAGTTGTCTGCTATGACGAGAAAGAATCTCTTGCAGGCGCAAAGCTTGCTGCTGAATGCGGCTGTGACTACCTTATGGGAACGGTTTTTTGTGACAGCGTAAACGATTATTGCAAAGAGCATGGTCTGAAATATCTTCCGTTCGTGGGAAAGGTCTCGGAGCGCCCGTCTGTCCTTGAAGGCAATATCGACGAACTTATCGCCGAAGCAAGGGAATATGTCAGCAAAGGCGCATACGGCGTTGACCTGCTTGCATATCGTTATACCGGTGATGCCTCAGAACTTATAGAAAGACTTGTGAATGAACTTGATGCCCCTGTGTGCGTTGCAGGAAGCGTTGACGATTTCGTAAGACTTGATGAAATAAAGCGCATTTCGCCGTGGGCATTCACTATCGGCAGTGCGTTCTTTGATAAAAAATTCGGTGAAAGCATACCTGAACAGATAAATGCGGTGTGCAGCTATATGAAGAATACGAACCTGACTGCATAAATGTCTGCGGCTGATTTTGCTGCTCTCATCCATATGCAAACAGGTTCTGACATCAGGTCACCTCTGAAAACACCTTCTGAGAAAAACGGTTTTTCAGAGATGCCCATTATTTCTCGGAACAGGTGATATCTATGCTGAAAAAATACTTCCCTTATGAATACTGCAAAAGCGTTTACGGCATCGATTTTGCAAAGCTCTGGCAGAAAGGCTACAGGGCAATAATTTTCGATGTTGACAATACACTCGTGCATCACGGTGATGATGCTGATGAACGTGCAGAAAAGCTCTTTCGCAGACTTCACAGAATGGGATTCAGGACGCTTCTCCTTACTGACAACGATGAGGAGCGTACACTGAGATTTAACAAAAATATCAATACACTGTACATCTGTGATGCAGGAAAACCCGAACCTGAACAGTATATCAATGCAGTAAAAATGCTGAAAGTCAAAAAGGAACAGACTATTGTCATCGGCGACCAGATGTTCAGGGATATTCTCGGTGCAAACAATGCCTCGCTCGCATCAATAATGGTGAAATACATTACGGACGGCAGCGAAAAATGGCTTGGCTGGCACAGATATCTTGAATACTTCATGCTGTTTCTCTGGAAACACAGCAGATGCCACAAGCGCCTCGGAGGTATAAGCCGTTCCGAAAAGCCTACACTCTGCGGAAATCTTAAACTGTTTTTCAGGCATGAACTGCTTTTCTGCGATATCAGCCCGATGTGCTATCGTATCTCAGAGTCAAAAGAAACCATAAAGCGCCATATCTATAATCTTACCCACCGTGAAAACTATCTTAAAAAGAAAAGCACCAGACCGCTGAAAAATCTGATATACAGCTATGAATCGGGACTTATCAAGCGTGGTAAGGGCATAGACCCCGAAACACAGTACAATAAAGCTGCAAATATCGCTGTTGCAGGCGGAAAAATAAACGGCGCACTCATCCGTCCCGGCGAGGTGTTCTCGTTCTGGAAGCTTGTAGGCCCTACCACCGAAAAGCGTGGATACAAAAAGGGCAGAGTCATTGAGCGTGGAAGCCTTATTACAGGCATCGGCGGCGGTCTGTGCAACCTTGGAAACGTGCTCCATGTTCTTGCGCTCCACAGCCCTCTCGAAGTGACGGAAGTACACTATCATTCCGATGCACTTGCCGCAGACCACGGCGAAAGAGTGCCTATGAGTTCGGGAACTTCCGTAAACTATAACAGTATCGACCTGAGATTTAAGAATAATACAGATCAGACCTTCCAGATACTGGTCAGTGTCAGGGATGAAAAGCTTTTTGCAGAGCTGAGAAGTGACCGTGATCTGCCGTTCAGCTATGCAATTACTGAGGAAGATCACCATTTCCGCAGGGAAAATGACAAGTATTTCCGTGTGTCAAGGATATACAGGGATACAATAGACAAACAGTCGGATAAAGTTGTAAATCACAAGCTTATCCGTGACAACCATTCAGAGGTAATGTTCGATCATTCCCTTATCCCACAGGAACTTATAAGAGATGAGTAAGGGCAGATACAAAACGCTCGCACGGAATACTGTCGTGTTTGCGATAGGCAGTTTCGGCTCAAAAATATTGTCGCTGCTGCTGAATAACCTCTATACAAAGCATATTGAGCCGTCGGAATTCTATACTAAAAATCTGCTTGAAATGACGGCGCTGTTTCTGCTTCCTGTGTTCACTTTTTCGCTGACCGAAGCAATAATCCGTTTCGGACTTGACAGGCAGTATGACAAAAAGCGCATCTTTACTACGTGTTCATTCCTGACAGTCGGCGGACTTGTGCTCATGGCGCTGTTTGTGCCGCTTCTGCGTCTTGTTCCTTATTTTTCGCCGCTCGGAGGCTATATCATTCTGCTGACGGTCTATGTGACAACATCGGCGCTGCGTTCGCTATGCTCTCAGTTTGTCAGGGCACGGGAGCTTGTAAGGCTTTATTCATTTGACGGTATATTTACAACGCTGATGCTTTTCGTGTTCAGCGTTGTGTTCATTTCAGTGCTTGATATGGGCGTAAAAGGCTTTATGCTTTCAGTTATACTGTCTGATCTTTGCTCTGCGGTGTTCCTTTTCACTTTTGCAGGGCTGAAGAAATATATCTCCGTTGACAGCTTTGACATGACACTCGGAAAAAGTATGCTGAGGTTTACACTTCCGCTTATTCCGACTATTGTTATGTGGACTATCGTCACCTTCTCCGACCAGATATTCATCGGCAGTATGCAGAGCGACAGAGCAGTCCTCGGCAAGGCTGCGGCGGGTCTTTATGCGGCGGCAGCGAAAATCCCCAATCTTATTTCCATGCTTTCGGCAGTTTTCTTTCAGGCATGGAATATGTCGGCTATTACAGAGCATGACTCGCCTGAACGCAGTTCATTTTATGAAAACGTGTATAAATTCTATGAAGCCGTACTTTTTGCAGGGGCGGCAGGACTTCTTCTTTGCGTGAAGCCTGTATCGTCTGTGCTGATAAATTCGTCGGAATTTGCCGAATACGGCACTGTATACATTTATACGCCGCTGCTTGTACTTGCGGCAGTATTCAACTGTATGAACGAGTTCCTTTTCGGTATATACACTGCATCAAAGCACACGAAAAATGCCTTTTATACAACGCTTGTGACGTGTATAACAAATCTTGTGCTGAATTACTTTCTCATACCTGTCATGGGAATTCAGGGAGCGGCGCTTGCAACTTTGATGAGCTATCTGCTGTGCTACTGCATAAGAATGATAGATGCGAGATACTACGTGCCGTTTAAAGTGGATTTCCGCAGGACGATATTCAATTCGCTAATGCTGCTTGCAATGTGTATGATAATTGTTTTTAAAGTAAGATACTGCTGGGTACTGGAGTTTGTACTTTTTATCGTTGTTGCGGTCATCAACGCAGTTTCACTGCTCCCAAAAAGAAGAAAAAGCTGATCCGTATGGTTTTTCCATGCGGATTTTTCTTTAGAGTTGCCTTAAAAATTCACAAAAACTATTGACAAACAGAAAAATATGCGTTATAATGATGTTTTCTTTTATATTACCAATAATTTCAGTGAAAAGGAGAATCGATCATGAAACATATGATAAACTTCAAGAACATGGACAAGGAATATCTGCTTGATATACTTGACCGTGCAGCCGATATCAAAAAATATCCGGCAGATTATGCTGATTGTCTCAAAGGCAAGAAAATGTATATGCTTTTTGAGAAAACATCAACGAGAACCGCACTTTCATTCGGACTCGGCATGGAAGAACTTGGCGGCACATATTTCAATCAGGCGTGGCGTGACAGCAATTTCTGCGTCGGAGAGGTACGTGATGAAGTGAGATATGTCGGCAGAAACGTCGATCTCATTATGGCAAGACTGAAAGAAAATAAAACACTTGTTGAGATGACAACTTTTTCAGAAGTTCCTGTTATCAACGGCTGCTGCAATATGTATCATCCGTCACAGGCGCTTGCGGATATGCTGACCGTTAAGGAGATATTCGGCAGATATAATATCAAGATGATGTACATAGGAATAAAGAATAATGTGCTCAATTCACTTGCAGAAATACTTCCTCTGCTCGGCGGACAGCTCTATGCAATGACACCGATAGTCAATGAGCCGTCGATCGATATGGAGCTTATCACAAAGGCTAAGGCAACAGGCAGATATTTTGAGCTTGACCCGAATATGCCGTATGAGGAATTCAAGAAGCTTGTCAACGGCATGAATGTGCTGTATACTGACAGCTGGATAGATATGGAATTTTTCAATGCGCCCGAATATGCCAAAACCAAAGCTGAACGTATTGAGAAAATGATGCCGTTCCAGATAAATGCTGAACTTCTCAGAAGCTCACAGGCGATCGTAATGCATGATATGCCGATTCATGCAGGATATGAGATATCCCGTGAGATCGTTGAAAATAATATCGATTTCATACTGCGTCAGGCTGAAAACAGGAGACACGCTGAAAAAGGCATTCTCCACAAAATGCTTATAGGTTAAGGCGAGGGAACTAAGAAGCAGTTTTGACTCTCGGATCGGTCGATGAAAACAGCCTGTTTATTTATTGCTCCACCAACTAAATCTTGAATTTTTCTGCTTGTCCTGAAGAAGAAATTCTGCGTCAGAAAACCTTGAAATACGTCAGTATTCCTGCGGCTTTCTTCCTTGACTTTCTTCTTCATTACTTCGTATAAAATATTCAAGACTTAATTGGCGGAGCAATATTGACATTTCACTTTGTTTGTGATATAATACAATTAATAAGAAAAATGTTTACTGCTTATGCTTTATTTTTTACGCATATGCTGTAAAAATCGGAGGGAAAATCAGGGAAGTATCATATAATTCAGCGGACAGGTGATATAGTATGGAAAAGAATAAGAAATACTCTTTTGTCAGAATATGTTCAGTTCTGATGAATCTGATGACGGGCGCACTTGCACTTATTGCGGCTATTATCGGATATTCCTTTACATTTGATGCCGGTTACAGTACAAGAATGGGCATATTTTTATGGTTCCTTGGATTGTTGGCGGTATTTTTCCCGAATGTTTCATTTTACCTTGTTTTTGAATTCAGAAAAAAGGACGTTGTACTATTTCAGATACTGCCAATGGTAATTGGTGCGATATTTTACTTTTTTATACACAAAGCTATTCTTTAAAATCAAACAGCACCGCACATGATTTTTTTCATGTGCGGTGCTGTTTTTATCGTTATTATTGATTTTCGTGGAAGAAGTACGGCAGAGCATCATAAACATAATGTCTTACATATCCCCACCAATGTGTCTTGTCCGGAGCAACGAGCCAATATAGGTTGCCCTTTGAGAAATCTGATGTATAAGTGAACTGTGAACGTGTTTTCAGGTCATTCATTTCAGGAAGCATATTTTCGTATGCGATATCCTTACTGCCTGTAGCGGCAAGAATGAAGTATTCGTTCTTTTTCAGTCCGAGTTTATCTATCTCTCCTGTCAGGGCGTTCATACCTTCCCAGTTGTTGCCTGAAAGCGGCATGAAGTAGCCGACAATGTCCATATCGTGGTCGGCAACGCACCATGTTGAAAGTCCGCCCATAGAGAAGCCGCCGTAAGCACGGTGCATACGTGAAGCCTTGAGGTCAGCATCTGATGTGGATGCGGCATAAGTGGAATATTTGCCCTCGATAAACGGAACAACGCTCTTGCGGAATTCGTCATAGAACTTGTCTGCGGCGCATTTGTTGAATGTAGGCGTAACAACGATCATCGGCTCAATATCGCCGTTCATTATCATATTGTCGAGGATATTGTCAAGTTCAACATCAGAGCCGAAGATAGTATCCTCATTTTCACCGCCGCCGTGCATAAGATAGAAGATATTGTATTTTTTACTCGAATCATAGCCGTATGGCAGATATACATTGAGGGAATTCTGACCGTTGATGCCTGAATATGACTCCTTGATGACCTTTCCTGCCTGTGAGCATTTGTTGAGGTAATTGCCTGGTGCTTCTTTGAATGAAAGAGCAGAATTATAGTTGAAATTGCTCGGAACGATAACAGGTTCAGGAGTATTGTCAGGGAATTCGCTGATTTTTCCGAGGACAAATTCCTGAATGAGAACAAGGTCATTTGTCTCGAACTTTCCGCTGCGGTCAACGTCGGCAGCAAGTCCCTGAATTTCATCCTTGAAGCCGTTTACAAGACCATATCTTGCAAGAGCAGCGTCAACTGCATCGATAGTACCGTCACAGTCTATATCGCCTAATATGAGCTGACCGCCGACAGCGCCGCTTATGACAGTGCCTTTTTCTGCGATGACTGCATCTGCGATATAGAAATCATTTGTGCCCGATTCTGTTTCAACATAGATATACGGGTCAGATGCATTTGAAGGTATTGTAAACTGTGTATTTGCAAGCTGTACCCATTTTCCTTTTGCGGCGTTTACAGTTGCTATTTTTTCATAATGAGCTTCACCGTCAGCATCATTATACTGGAGGGTGAAATGGAATGTCTCGCTTGTACTGCACTGTTCGGTCATGGCGTTTATGCTGAAACTGTAAGTGCCGCCTGACTGTATTTTGCTGTTGAGTTTAACGGAAGCGCCGTTCCATGAAGCACCTCTGCCTGTTACTGCGAGTGCTTTTTTATCGCCGAATTTTACTGAACTTGATGATACTGATGCATCTCCACGTCCTGCCCAGCTTTCAGTGCCTTTGGCGAAAGTATTGTGAACGATATAGCCTTCGGGATCCGGTTCAGTCACGACAGGTGCTGATGAACTGCCTGCGCCGCTGAACTGCCACCAGTCCATATTGAGCAGATAGCCGCTGCCGCCGTTGAATACGAAGTAGAGGTCATGTTCGCCGTCAACCTGAACATCGCATGAAACTTCCTTCCATGTCTGCCAGCCGCCTGTGTTTGAGACCTCGCAGGCACCGATTATCGGGCCGTTTTTGCTGTCGATGTGAAGTTCGATAGTACCGCCCTCAGTGTCGGAAGCAACGCTTGCAGTGAATGTTTCAGCACCGTCACCGAAATCAACGCCCTTAACCTTTATATAGTCGCCCTTTTCGATATTTGCGACATCAAGACCGCCGCTGCTGCAATTTTCGGTAGCAACGCCCTCGCTGAAACAGATAGTCTCAGCCTCTGTCTTATTGAAAGGATTGAGCAGTTCAAGCTGGTCGGGGCCGTTCTTAGTAGGGGAGATAGTCGGAATAGAGCCGTCGGACTTATATTCAAACTGGTCAACGCATACGCTTCGGTCAAAGCTGCCGCCGTTTTTCAGGCTTGCATCGTGATAGAAGAAGTAGGAGTTGCCTTTATAGTCAATAATTCCGGGGTGGTTCGTGAAGCAGTTGTGAGTTTTCATGACCTGACCGCCGTAACTCCACGGGCCTGTAGGTGAGGGAGCGGTCGAATAGCCGATGCTTTCCGAGCCTTCACCGTTATAGAATGCCGCATAGACAAGATAATAGAGATCATTGCGCTTATAGAACCATGGGCCTTCACCGTATGATGATGCTTTTTCGCCGCCGGGGCCGAAAGAGCCTGAATTCATTTCAAAGTGGTTTATCTGACCGTTTAGGGATATCATATCCTCGTTGAGCTTGACATAGTAACAGGTCGGGTTACCGAACATGAGCCATGCCTGACCGTCATCGTCGATGAAAACCGTCGGGTCGATGTAGTCCCAGTTCGGGCCGCAGAGAGGTTTGCCTATCGCATCCTTGAACGGACCTGTGGGACTGTCAGCAACTGCAACGCCTATGCCACGGCCGCCGCCTGACTTGTTTTCAAGAGTAACATAGTAATAGAATTTTCCGTTTCTTTCGATGCATTGAGAAGCCCATGCCGAGTCCTCTTTGCCCCATGAGAAGCTGTCCCATGAGAGTATCATGCCATGGTCAGTCCAGTTCTGCATATCTGTTGTGGAATAGCAGTGCCAGTCGGGCATATAGTAGAAGTCGGAATTCGGTTTGTCACGTCCTGTGTAGACATAGAGCGTGTCGTCATAAACCATAGGCGCAGGGTCGGTTGAGAAGATGGTTTGAATCATCGGGTTGTCAGCCGCCGCATTGAAGGGGACACACAGCGCAGTTGCAGTAAGCGCCATGACAGCCGACATAGCTGCAGGGAGAAGTTTTTTCATGTGAATGCTTCCTTTCTGAAATAAAATAAAAAAATAAATGTTGATGATATCAACAAAATAAACCAAACAATTCATATTAATACTATCAAATATAAACTATGGTGTCAACCTTTTATTTCTTGAAATGGTGGAAAAAATAAAGAAAATTGAGGGAACCACACATATAAAGTTGTTATATAAAGATATAATTTTACTATTTTTAAGTGCTTTAAGGCAATGTATACAAAACAAGATGAAAGGATTTGTACATTTCCGCTCAGACTTTTATTGCTCCGCCAATTAAGGCAACACCGCACAAAGCACGTCTGACGACTTTGTACGTCATAAACTTGTATCTTTTCCGTCATATTACACAGAAATTCCTTGACATACGACAGTATGCCTGCGAAATTTCTATGCAATCTGACGAAAAATCTAACTGCGTTTCTGCCGCACAATCTTTGTGCGGTGTTGCCTTAAGTCTTGAATATTTTATGCGAAGTAATGAAGGAGAAAGTCAAGGAAGAAAGCCGCAGGAATACTTACGTATTTCAAGGTTTTCTGACGCAGAATTTCTTCTTCAGGACAAGCAGAAAAATTCAAGATTTAGTTGGTGGAGCAATAGAATTATGAATTGAACCATATCCGGTCAAAACAGTCAGCTTTTTTTATGCCATATGCCATAATTTTTTATGTTTTTGCATTTTTCATTGACATTTATTTCACATGATGATATAATCTAATACGGTTAGCTATTTCGGAGGTGATATTTATGACAAAGGATAAAACCGCAGAGCTTATTAAACGGCTTGTAAACAGCAGACCCAAAAAAATGTTCAGGCACGTTGAGGAAAACAACGCAGGAATTGGCTGTGTTCTGCGCTATCTCGAAGAATCAGGCAGAGCTGTCAGTGCAGGCGAGATCAGCGGATATATGAATGTCAGTACTGCCCGTGTTGCCGTGATACTGCGGAAAATGCAGGAAAAACAGCTCATAGTCAAGCTCTCTGACCCGAATGATGCAAGAAAGACCATGATATCCCTTTCTGAACACGGCAAACAATTCATTGTCGAAAAAAAGGAAAAGGTGCTTGCCTATTTTTCTCATGTGATCGAGTGCATCGGTGAGGAACGCTTCATGGAATTCATCGAAATTTCAGAGGAAATTCAGGCTGTGGTCGATACAAAGGATTTCGCCGACATCATAAGCGGCTGATTTTTTTCTCATATTTGCTAACCGTGTTAGTTTATTAGGAATTTGTTTTTCAGGACAAATTCAGACAGAAGGAAAGGAGAATATTTATCAAATGATATTCAAAAATCTGAAAAAGAAAGACTGGCTGTACGTATTTATATGTGCTGCGCTGGTCGTTGTACAGGTCTGGCTCGATCTGACCATGCCTGACTATACCCAGAAGCTCACGACTGCTGTTTCCGCAGGTTCGATCACAATGGACGATGTATGGAAAAACGGCGGCCTTATGATGCTCTGCGCCGCAGGAAGCCTTGCCGCTTCAATACTCTGCGGTTTGTTCGCCTCGAAGCTTGCTTCAGGATTTTCAAGAACTCTGCGTGAAAAGCTGTTCACAAAGATCATGAATTTCGGCAATACCGAAATAAACAAATTCTCAACGCCAAGCCTTATCACACGTACCACAAATGACGTTGTACAGACTCAGATGCTCATTTCAATGGGACTCCAGATAATGATAAAAGCGCCTGTTACCGCAGTCTGGGCAATACTGAAGATATCGGATACAAGCGTTGAATGGACTTCAGCCGTGCTTATCTGCGTTGCCATAATCGTAGTTTCGATATCCGTCCTTATTGCCGTTGTTTTCCCGAAATTCAAGCAGATTCAGATACTCACCGACAATCTCAACGACAGCGCAAGAGAAAATCTCTCAGGTGTTCGTGTTGTCAGAGCATTCAATGCCGAAAAATACCAGCAGAAAAAGTTTGAGAAGGTCAACCTTGATATAACTAAAAATCACCTTTTCACAAGCCGTACTATGGGACTTATGATGCCTGTTCTTACACTCTGCATGAGCGGTCTTACCCTTGCCATCTACTGGATAGGCGCATACCTCATCAACAAGGCAGAGATAATGGAGCGTGGCATACTTATCGGAAATATGTTCGCCTTCATGCAGTACGCTTTACAGGTCGTTATGGCGTTCATGATGCTCATTGTCATATTCATCATACTTCCGAGAACAATGGTTTCTATCAAGCGTATCAGCGAAGTACTTGATACCGAGAGCAGTATCCGCCATCCCGAAAAGAGCGCTGCTGCACAGGGAAAAGGAAAAATCGAATTCAGAAACGTTTCATTCAACTATTCCGACAGTGCAAAGCCGTGCCTCAGAAATATCAGCTTCACTATTGAAAAAGGCGAAACTTTCGCAATCATAGGCGCAACAGGTACAGGCAAAACTACTCTGATAAACCTCATTCCACGTTTCTATGATGTCACTGACGGAGAAATTCTCATAAACAATGTCAATATCAAGGAATACTCCGAATCCGAGATAAACCGCATGGTTTCGATAGCTCCGCAGAAAGCAACGCTTTTCATGGGAGACATAAAGTCAAACATCACATACGGCTGTACAGAGGATATCGCTGACGATGACAAGCGTATCACCCGTGCGCTTGAAGTATCAAAATCTGACTTCGTTGCATCACTTGACGAGGGCATCCATTCAAGCGTTGCTCAGGGCGGTACAAACTACTCAGGCGGTCAGAAACAGCGTCTTTCCATTGCAAGAGCAGTTTTCAAGGACAGCGAGATAATGATTTTCGATGATACATTCTCAGCCCTTGACTATAAGACGGATATGCTCGTCCGCAAGGAACTTAAAGCACAGCTTGACGATACTACGGTAATTATCGTTGCACAGCGTATCGGTACTATCAAGAATGCAGACAAGATACTCGTTCTTCATGACGGTGAGACTGCCGGTCTCGGCACTCACGAGGAACTGCTGAAAAATTGTCCGATATATAAGGAAATTGCTCTTTCACAGCTTTCAGAAGAAGAACTTTCAGGAAAGGAGATGAACTGATATGCCGCATGGAGGAATGATGCACGGTGGTGCTCAAACAAATGAAAAGGCAGATTTCGGCGCCCTCAAGAAAATCGCCGTATACTGCAAACGCTATATACCTGTTCTCGTTATTGCCCTGATATTTGCTGTCGGCGGTTCAGTTGCAACTATCATAGGCCCTGAAAAGATAAGTGACCTCATGGACAAAATAAGCGAGGGCATTATGACAGGCATTGATATGGACGGCGTTGAGAAAATATGCTTCACCCTCATTGCCATTTATGGTGTGGGCGCAATTCTCAGCTACGGTCAGCAGTTCATCACAACGACCGTTACCCAGTATACTTCACGCCGCCTGCGTACAGACATTGATGAAAAGATAAACCGTCTGCCGCTTCGCTATTTCGATACAACAACAAAGGGTGATATACTTTCACGTATTTCAAACGATGTTGACATGATAAGCCAGACTCTTTCAACAAGCAGCGCAAACCTTATAAGTTCGCTTGCATTGTTCATCGGCGTTATCTTCAAGATGTTCCGTACAAACTGGATACTTGCCCTTGTTACGATAGGCTCATCGCTTCTTGGTTTTGTGTTCATGGCTCTTATCCTCAGAAAATCGCAGAAATACTTCAACCGCAACCAGTCAGACCTCGGCAGACTCAACGGTCACATCGAGGAAATGTATACCAACCACAACATTGTCAAGGCTTTCGGTGCAAAGCAGAATGAGACCAATAAATTCGGCGAGATAAACGACAGCCTTTACGAAAGCAACTGGAAATCACAGTTCCTTTCGGGTATGATGCATCCTATCATGATATTTGTCGGCAACCTTGCATATGTGCTGATCTTCGTAGTCGGCGTGGCATTCATCGTCAACGGAAATGATGCAGTAACTCTTGGTACTATCACAGCTTTTGTAATGTATTCAAAGCAGTTCTCACAGCCTCTTACCACATTTGCTCAGTCAATGACACAGATACAACAGGCATCCGCCGCTTCAAAGCGTGTATTCGAGCTTCTTGAAGCAGATGAAATGACCGACGAAAGCGCAAAGACCAAAGTTCTCAGCGATGTTAAGGGAAATGTTGAATTCCGCAATGTAAAGTTCGGCTATGTTCCTGAAAAGACTATTATCCACGATTTCTCCGCAAAGCTTAAATCAGGACAGAAAGTCGCTATCGTAGGTCCTACGGGTGCAGGCAAGACTACTATGGTAAACCTCCTCATGCGTTTCTATGACATTGACAGCGGAGATATCCTCATCGACGGCGTTTCCACAAAGGACATGAAGCGTGAAAGCGTACACGACCTCTTTGACATGATATTGCAGGATACATGGCTGTTTGACGGCACTATCCGTGAAAATCTCGTATACAATAAAGAAGGCGTAACGGATGATGAGCTTGACGAAGCCTGCCGTGCAGTCGGACTGAAGCATTTCATCGAAACTTTGCCTGAAGGCTATAACACTATTCTGAATGATGCGCTCAATCTCTCGGAAGGTCAGAAGCAGCAGTTCACAATTGCCCGTGCGATCATCAAGGATGCTCCGCTTCTCATTCTTGATGAGGCTACATCTTCCGTTGATACACGTACAGAGCTTGTAATTCAGAAGGCTATGGACGACCTGACAAAGGGCAGGACTTCATTTGTTATCGCTCACAGACTTTCAACTATCAAGAACGCCGATATTATCCTTGTCATGAAGGACGGCGATATTATCGAACAGGGCAGTCATAACGAACTTATAGAGCAGAACGGTTTCTATGCCGAGCTTTATAACAGTCAGTTCGTTGCTGCTTAAGGCAACACCGCACAAAGCACGTCTGACGACTTTGTACGTCATAAACTTGT
>JAKSQT010000064.1 GCA_024403995.1 Ruminococcus sp. | reverse complement strand
TTATCCCACTTGATAAATTTAAGTTTCTGAAGCTTATCGGCTTCCGTGTCGTAACAGTAACCGTCACCAAGCTCACATTTTGCATATTCCTCTTTGAGGTATTTGACATCCATATTTCCGAAAATTGTTCTCTGACCTCTTTCACCTGCAAATTCAGCGATATTGTCGAGAAGAAATCCGACCGATATCTGGTTGTTGAAAATGGAATTAAGCTCTGCTTCATTGAGTTTCTGGACATCAGAAAAGATAAACAGATACTTTCTTTCTTCGGCAACAGCAGCCATCTGCGGAAGAACCGATGACATGAAACGTTTTCCTTCAAGGGTATTCAGATAAATGAGCTTGCTCTGAATAATGAATACCGTGAACGGAGTTACCTCATTCATGCAGTCAGGAACATTTTCATAATCCTTTTTGAGCTGGTCGCTGAGGTCAAAGTAGGAAGCGAGCATACGTTTATCAAATTCAATGTAGTTTTCATTCAGATAGACAAAAAACTGTTCAAGCGGAGAAAGTTTTTTCTGAATTTCAGTACCGTCCTTGCGTGTGAGCTGTACTTTATCGAATTTATCAAACATAACGCAGTCCACATTATCCCTGAAACGCTTATATACGGGTGCGAGCTGTTCACGGCCGTCATCCAGAAAGACGAAGCGCACACCGGGTATTTTAGCCGCTAAGTCATCGGTCATCAGATTGAGCAGATTTGTCTTGCCGAATTCTTTTTTGCCGTATATCGCAACAACGTGTGATTTTTCATAATCCACGGCAACCGGCTTGAAATCGACATAATCAAGACCTGCACACAGAACAGAGGCGGCTGTGTTTACGGCGTTATCGTCGATATATTCCCTATATATACTGCGTGTAAGTTCTTTTGGAAAGGTAAGATATTTCTTTACGCATTTCTCATAACTGCGGCTTTCTTCATTATATCTGAATTTTTTCCTCAGAGCAGCAAGGAACTTACTATTCTCGTCAGTTGCAGCTTCGGGGAAACAGCACTGTACCTCATAAGGCAGGTTCATTCTGAATGTTCCTGTGACTCCTTCAGGTTTTATAGTGACATTTGCGAAACCGTGACCGGGATTATTTCCGATAATTCCGACCTTGCTTATGAATATTTCGGGATACTTGTCAGCGGGCATCTCAAAAGCTATTTTCTGACGGAAGTTCGCCAGATACTGACTGAGACCCTTTGTTTCTCCGGCTGTGACAACGATGGATATTCCTTTTGAGAGACCGTCTCTGCAAAGCTTTGCGAATTTTTCATGATACAGTGAATAGCGCTGTTCTTCGGCAAAGGCATTGAAGTTGTCGATGAAGAATGTCGTATGGACAGGCTGATTATTTTCGGCTTCACGGAAGTTGCGTCCGTTAAGCTCCTTGATATTTTCTTTCAGGATATTGTCCATTATCCTGAAAATTCTCTTGACATATTCCTCGTTTGAATTGTCATAATATGCCGAAACCAGCGGCATATTGCGGTAATCCGTCAAAGCTCCGCCAAAGTCGAGAATAAATATCCTTTCATTTTTTTCATCATACTTCTTATGCAGAACATTGATAAGGTTTTTGATGAAGCTTGTTTTTCCGCTCATTGAAGAACCGAAAACAATTATGTTTGCATCAAGGATATCCACTATCAGCGGCGGCTGTTTCTGAATGATAGGAATATCAAATTTGCCGAGCGTACAAGGCATGGTTTTCAGGCTCATTCCAATCCCTCCCATTCTGTACTGTCAGGAATTTTTGAAGGAAGCGGCGGCAGGAATACAGGGTCAGGCTTTTCTTCGCCGCTGCCTATCCTTATTATCTCATTTACAATATATGCGAGCTGAGTATCATGTTCATTGATATTTTTGCTTTGTGCTTTTTTGATCTCGTTATCCTTGTCGGAAGAATAGAACTTTGTATCAAATCCACCTGAATTGCTGACATAAGTTACTTTTACAGGCGGCTCAATATTCATATTCCTGTTTGCGCCGGTATATGCAGACTGGAAGTATTCAAATCTTGTACCCGTGCCAACGAGGAGATACGCACGGCCGTTAAGCGGCATAGTCGGAGCAGCAGCAGCCGTAGTTCCTATCATTTCCTTTGAAGCCTGTTTTGTAGCAACTTTAAGGCATATTCTTGCCTTGGAGTTAACACGTATATCATCTGTTATAGCACCCTCGATATTCTGCGAGACAAGGATTATATGGAAACCGAGAGTACGTCCGACACGGGCAATGGTTGTAATTTCCGCAATGAAATCGACATCGTCGGACTCGCTTGAAAATCTTTTCAGCTCGGTAAATTCATCAACAACAAGAACCAGATGTGAGAGCTTCTTCAGGTCCTTAGGGTCTTTTTTGAGGAGCTGTTTCTGTTTGTCGTTAAGCTTTATGAGAAGGTCATCGATATTCTCACCGGGCTTTGCGTTGTGGATCTTCCTGATAATACGGAGCGCCCTGATATAGGCATCGACATTATCGACACCGCATTCCGAAAGCAGCAGCTTGCGGCGCTTTATTTCGGCGTTAAGTGACTCAAGGAAACGTTTGAGCATATATGCGGCAGGAGTACCCTCGTCTTCACCGGCAGTATCGGTAACGACACCTACGCAGTGCGGCAGACTGCCGAGACGGTCTGAGAAACCGCCGCCCTTCATATCAACGAGCATGAGGTTCAGATCCATAGGCGAGAATTTCATGCACAGACCGATAAGATAAGTGATGATGGACTCCGACTTACCCGAACCGGTAGTACCGGCTACAAGCATATGCGGGCCGTCGGCTTTTTCATACAGGTCAAGGCACATTACGCCGTGTTCGTTTTTGCCTATTGCGACACGAAGATTGCGTGTAACGTCGTTTTTGCCTGTATCATGCCAGTTTTCGAGTATCTCGGCACTTATCTCATTCTTTTCTATTTTTTCGGGAGTATATTTATACAGTTCAAAAAGAGTTACCATTGACGGAACATTACCGTTTTCGGCAATACGCTTATAATAGATAGAGCTGAGCTGCTTGAATGAGAGCCTGAACTTATCGTCAAAGCGCATATCCTGACTGAAAATATACTTATTCTGGAAGTGTTTATACTCAATAAGGGCATCGGTATTATTTGCCTTGCCGTGGTCGTTATTATCCTCGCTGAGCATATTGAGAGTTTCTCTGTTGAGGACATTGTATCTCAGGCTGACTTTACGTTCATTTTCATTTTCCCTGTCGATATCGACGATATTTCCGCAGTATTTAGGCAGCATTTCCTTATGTGCCTGAATGAAAATGAAAGTAAGTCCGAGTGAATTCACATACGGTTCACCCTCGACAGGAACTTCCGGAAGGAATTTGGAAAAACCTGTTTCCTTGATATCATAGTCATAGAAAACCAGACAGACTATCTGGGTGAATTTCTCATCGGACTGTTCGGCATTTTCCTCATCTTTTTTGCTTGCGGCACGTTCATTCATGATACTGAGGAGGTTTCCGAAAACAACGCCTGCGCTTTCCTTATTGAAAACGAATTGTGAAACGCCGTCGAAAAGCTCATTAGTATGCGGAAGATACTTATAATTTTCAATCACTTCATTCTGTCTTGAGAGTTCGTTTTCCTCATCAAAGAAGAAAACGAACTGTAAGTCTTCCGGTGAATGATAGTAAGAAAGCTCAAATATGACGTGTCTTACAAATTTATGTGAAAGCTCATTGTTATTTGATATAACACCGAGTGCGCCGCAGCTTTTAAGGTCAAGCAGCAGAGGCGGCTTTGTATCGCCGCTGCTTCTCAGGTAATTGAAGCCGATAGCAGCACCGTCGGGGGAAGTGCCTTTGTTTGCAAGATTATATGCAAGGTCGGTGAGGAGATATTTATTCTTGTCATACTGCTCACGCTGTTCGGGAGTCATTTTTTTAAGTTTTCTTTTACGCTTTGCAGACGGCAGGATTATCTCGATGCTGTTGCCGTCATCAGCCATCTGATAATAAATATCATAGAAAATACTGTCGATCTTTTCGTTTTTAATTTCAAAAAGCGGCTTGACCTCATCGGAAGTACCGAGAGATATTTTCATAAAATCGCTGTCGTTCTGTGAACGTGAAAAGATAGTACCGCTGATATCCGCAGTATTTCTGAATAATTTATCCATATCCGGATAAGTTGTGTTGAGGTAATCGATATCGCTTTCCTGCCATGACTTGATAGTTTTGATGACACGGGCGATATAGTTTTCGTAATTCAGCTTCCATTCTTTTACGCTCATGCGGTGGTCTTTGCGCTTTTTGAAGTAATTATATGTAGAAGTAACGAGAGCAACTACGCCCATAGCGCCTGACATCATGAGCATTGTACTGCTTGTTGAGGCAGAACCCGCTGCAAATTTCATGATGAGGAAACGTGAGCCGAGCATACCGCCTGTCGAAAGAACGGTAGGAATAATTACATCAAGAAGTGAGGACTGTTCTTTTTCAGGCAGATCGTTAGGCGGAATGATGTCAACGACCGATGACTCAATGACATTAAGTCGTCTTGTACTGATATTATATTCCAGATCGTCACGTTCTCTGAGGATATAGCTTGAGCTTTCGGCAATATTGAAAAGCGTCGGTATCTCGATATCTGTTCTCATGGTGATGAGGATACAGCTTGATGTAACAAATCCGAGCTTATCGAGTGGCAGGTCATAGACCGCAGTATATTCGCCGTTATAATCGGTCATTTCGGTAAGATCTATAAGGCTGTGGTCGCCCTGTTTATTAAAAAGAACGATGATTTCTTTTCTTGTTCTGATATAATTTTCAAAAAGAGCATGGAACTGACTGCAGTCATTGCGTTTTTTCAGTCCGTAATACAGAGCTTCTATGAATGATCTGAGGGTAATATCCTTCAAGACAAGAAACGACAGATCATAAAAATTGTCCTTACTCATTTCAAAACATACTGAGACCATTATTTCGTTATTTTTCATTTATATCTGTACTCTCCCGTCTTAAAGCAGCCCCGCACGTTTTTAGTATGCTGCTGCGTTGAATTATTTGTTTCCGCCGATATTTCTGAGTTTTATTTCAGGTGCTTTGAATTTTGCAACTTCCTGTTTATCGTTTATCCTGATCTCCGAACAATTGCTGAGTTTCGCAGAAGGCATGGAAATTCTGCTGATTTCCTGAACATCGGCTATATGCACATCGGCAACATTTACCTTGGTTTTGCTCATGCTGAAATTGAGTGAAGGGGCTGCGGCGCATATTTTCTTTTCAGGCATAACAGGCTTTCCGACCGCTGAAATATTATATTTACCGATCTCGGGCGGTTCTGCGATATGGATATCCGCACTTCTGATATCACTTTTTCTGAAATTGAAGTTAAGTGAAGGAGCATTTTCGGGCATAACGGGCTTTGCCGTGATATTATTTTTCGTAAAGCTGAAATTGAGTGAAGGAGCATCGGCGGTCTTTATCGGTTCAGGCATACAGCTTAGACCTGTATTGCCGACAGATATTTTTCTGAAAACCGGAAGCGTATCCTTGCTGTCCCTGTTATTCGCAGGCATACCGACAAGATTTGCAGCGCCGATATTTATCTTTGCAGCCTTGCTGACAAAAGGCACGAATTTTTCAGGCATTCCCGATACCTTTGCGGATCTCAATGCAGGCATCTGTACATCGTGAGCTTTGATATTGATCATGCCGACGTTTACGGGTTTATTCTGAGGCATTGCAATACTGAGTTCAGGAGCGGCTGACGGGGTGCTGATATCGGGCATACTGTTCAGCACAGCGGACTTCATCTGCATCGTGCCGATATCGGGTGCATTGATATTTCTGATTTCCGGCTTTATTTCGCCAAGCTCAGGCATTGAGACCTTTATTCTGCTGCTGTTCATTTTGCTTAACAGGTCGCTGTTCTGCGGAACGGTTTTCAGGCTCGGGTGCATAGCTTCAGCCATTTTCTTTGAGTCAATTTTGTTCAGAAGCCTGTAACCTTTGATTTTTCCGGACACGGTGTTAGCTGCATCCACTGCACATTCAGGCATTGAAACAGGTGATATTTTTGTCATATCCTTAATGACCAGCTTTTTCTTTTTGCATTTATACGGCTTGAATTCGACATTTTCCAATAATTCAAGCTTCTTAACAAAATTTACTCTTTTCTCATAGTCGATACGCTGACGTTCATAAGCTTCTCTCTCTTTATCATTCAGCAAAGACAGCTCGTCGTCGGTCAAAAATCTGAATACCATATCATTTGCTCCCTTATTTATCATTTGATAGTTGCTGAGATATTTCCGGCACTGTTATAAAAATGCATCATACAGCAGTGCCGGCATACATCAAAATACAGCCCTGATCCGATAATATGAGACCAGGACTGTATAGTTTTATCAGCCGTTTGTGATACTGTCGGCGATCTGCTGGTCAATATCTGCAAAGTTTGACCTGTTTGCTTCGAGGAGGTCGCTCATTCCGCTGATAGCAGAAGGAAGATCCTCAGAAATGAAAGGTTCAACCTTAGTGGTGAAGAAGTCAAGGAGTGCATCCTTTGAAGCGCCTTCCATTTCAGCGATTGCGTTTTTGAATTCTGTTATGAAATCAGTAGCTGCATTGGTATACTGAGTTGAGCAATCTTTAATTTCTGTAACTGCACTTTCGAGTGCGGCATTAACAATTCTGCAAGCTGCCATAATAATTTCTCCTTTTCAATAAAATCAGATTACTGGTTGTTAGCTGTTGCGAGCTGTTCGTCAACACCGTTTGCTTCCGGGATAGCATCGAGGATACCCTGACAGATGCTGTCGAGAGCGTCGAGCATACCCTTGAGACTGTCTGTTGCAACCGGAGTGATCTTATTCGTAAAGAATGAAGAAAATCCGTCTGCTGCGCTTCCGCTGAAGTTTGAAGGAATAAGTCCTGTTACAACTCCGTCGAGAGTCTCAAAAATAGTAGAGGTTGTTGATCTGTAGGTTTCGATAGCAGCAAGAGCTGCTTTCATCATTTCCGGGGTAACATTAACTGTACCGGTTGTTCCCATTGCCATAGTTGTTTCCTCCTGTAAATTAATTTATTTTGATATTATTATTAAGCTCATTGTATTTAATAAAAATATCCTTATAATAACCGCTTCCCTTGATGGTGTTAAGGGTCGCAGCTATATGATCGATAATGAGTTTCAGATCTTCGATAGGCTTTACCAGAACCGACTCAGCCTCAAGGTCGAGTGCTTCGCCGGCAGGTGTCTGCAATGCATTTGCCATATCGTTATAAAGCCGGTCAACACGGTCTATCAGATCCTGCGTTCGCTGTGATAATGCAGTCATGTTCGTTGATGCAGTTTCAAAAGCACTTTCATCAAGAACGATGTCATGTACCAGAAATGCCATTAATTACCGCCTCCGCTCTTTGCTTTGTTGATAGCGTCCGTAACAGAATTTTTAAAAGCCGGAGAAAGAAGTGAACTGAGCTGTTCAGCTTCGTCAAACCTTTTGATATCCACACAGCACTGAATTCTGTATGAAACGGCAGACATATCAGCCGGATTTTTAATCATCTCATGTTTCAGGAAGGTGATGAGCTTATCATATTCCTCCTCAGCCTGCGGATAACCAGCCTTCAACATAGCATTGACCTCGGCATAGCGTCCCATATAGGAGTTATGTGAAGAAGTGCTTGCCTGGAGAGCTTTAGCGTATCTGATTATCATGTCATAATCATTTTTCAGAGTATAAGCGCCGACAAACAGTCTGTTTATCTGGTCTCTGAGTTCAGGCTTGAGTTCGGAAGCATCGGAGTCATTCAGCTTATAAGGTGCGGTTTCAGGAGCATCTTCCTCATCGTCATCGATATCCGTGAGGTAGTCTCTGTTGCCTAATTCATCAGCCTCGATAGACTCAGCCATTTCGGTTATGCCGTCGATGCCGTATTTTTCCTCATTGCTGATATGGTCAGCCTCCATCATTTCCTCAACGTCATACTCGCTAAGAGTCTTGGTCTCGAAGGCTTCGGGAATGATACTGCACCCGTTGTTGAAAGCCGAAACGACACCCTGAGCAGCATTGAGGCAGTCAATAGTCCTGTCAGGCTCTTCAAGCTGGAGATAAAGCTCGGCTGAGTTGACATAGGCATCTCTTACGTCATTGAACGAAGGTTTACAAGCCCTGAGACCGTCGGATAACCATTTCAGACCTCTTGAATAGCGTTCTTTATCGGACTGGTCTGATTTTTTGAGTTCAAGCGTCATGCGGTCTGTATAGTAATCCATGTTAAGGTTTGCGAATTTTTCAGCCTTTCTGAGTTCCTCCTCAGCCTTATCGAATTTCTTTGCCTGGATAAGGAAATTGAAAGCGTACTTATAACCTGTGTAATCGCTTGGAGCGAGGAGCTTCATCTGATTGGTAGTAAACAGACCTTTTTTCGTATCCTTTTTAATGCCGTAGATTATGACCATACGGCTGAGAAGTTCGATATTCGGGCCTGCACAGTACTCGGCTTTTTTAAGGTTTATCAGGGCATCGTCTATCTTGCCTGCATCGAAGCATACAAGTCCCATGAGCTGATAGAGGGTTGCGAGGTTTTCCTTTGAGCATTTAAGCTCCTCAGCCTTGGTGAGAGCCTTGATGGCATCAACGGTTTTGTTTACCGAAGCATATGCATAGCCGAGGAAGAAATATCTGTCGCCGTTATTCGGCTCGTTTCTGACTGCTGATTTATAGTATTCAACAGCCTGTTCATATTTTTCAAGAGACATACAGGCGTTTGCGGCACAGGTGTAGGCATCTGCGCTTGTCTGGTCGGCTTTGACAGCCTGGAGAGCAATTTCAAGCGAATTGGCAAACTGACCGTTTAAAAATGCGACTCTTGAGTCTGTAATAAGTGAATTGATATCCATATTTTACTCCGTTTTCTCAGAATTTGTTCACATAGGGAAACCATGCGAAAAGTTCTTATTCATTTTCTTCTTCATTCATTTTTCTTCTGTAGTAATCCATATCCATTGAAGCGCTGCTTTTCTGTGAACGCCAGTAGTCAAGATCATTGTTGGTATTTCTGATAGAAGCCTCTATCTGACTAAGCTGATTTTCGGCATTGCGCTTTTCGGATTGAAGGTTTTGTATTTTATTGGAAAGTTCTGTTTTTTTATTATTTATCTCTACAAAAGTACTGTTGACCTTGGCGACGTTTTTTGTACCATAGACATCGCTGAGATTTTTAGTTGCCGTATCGGTTGACTGGACCATAGCAAAGAAATTTGCCGCACCTGTGCTGACAGCAGCCGTAATGCTGTTGCATTTGTCCAACAGGTCGTTTTCTTTCCGGAGCAGAGCATTTACCTGAGTTAAAGCTTCCTGATGATTTGATATCTCGGCGCTCAGTCGGTTTATGTTATTGATCGTCTGTTGCTTCTGACTTTTCAGGGAATTGATCGTATTTTCACAACTGTTTATTTCCGAACAGGCATTGTAGTATCTGTTCCTTGCGTTGTTGTAATAATACTCATAATCCATTATATCACCTCTTATTTCAAATTATTTATGTACATTCTTATCCTCAAAGATCTTTTTCATGGCGAGACAGAAGTCGGTTTTCGGGACACTGCGTCTGTATTTATAGCAATACAGGATAATACCGAAAATAAGCAGAACTGCTGCAAGAAACAAAGAAATATACTTCGGCATAGAGATAAGCACCGAGTCATATTTCAGGTCGAGCATCGGATAGATGTCGAATATTTTCAGAACTGCGAATAAAACGAGGAAAAACGGTATCAGTCTGATAAGCATTTTTGTATAGGAAGTCAGAACATATTTAAAAAGCACCAAGATCTTGTTCCTGTTCATATATCACCTCATGTAAAGTTTCCGATCTCTTTGAATAAGACCTTGATATCCTCTTTTGACATTTCTTTCTCATCGCAGATAATGCTGATGGTATTGTCGTTATCAAGGATATTCTTGATCTTGACGGCTGCATTCCTGAACTGCGGTGAGTCCTTGTATTTGCAGAGAACATCGAAAGCCTCGGCATAATCGGTTTTTTTGACTTCTGCGTTATATACAGCCTTTGCGAGAGTCAGACCGTCACATTCGCCGTCTGTATCGAGCTTCATTATCTCGCCTGAGATCTCCTTGAATTTTCTTGTATTGGCATACTGCATGATCTCGTCGATGGAGTTTCTTATAAGCTGAGGCTCATTGACTTCATTCAGCATACTAATCAGCAGAGCCGCTTCCTGTTCATCGATATCGCCGTCGGAGGCATATGTAAACTCTGATACCATTGAATAAGTTTCCGAAAGTCGGTTATCAGGAGCAGTCTTTATGAGGTCCATAGCTATCGTATTGAGCTTGAAGAACTGTGTGCTCTGATAGTTATCCGTAAGAGCCTCCCAGTTGTCGGAAGCGATCCTGAAGCCTGCGATACGGTAGATGAACGTAATGATAACGAAGGCGGTAAAAACGGCTAAGGCTTTGCCGACCATACCGAAAGCGCTTCTTACCTTGACGTTTTCCGACCTCACGATAGTCGGGACTGACTCAGAAAGCTCATTGATATCTTTTTTTATCTCGCTGTACGAGTGGTAATAGTTTTTATTTTCCGTATCGGTGAAATTTCCTTCACGTTTACGGGTACATTTTTTAATGATCTCCTCAAGTTTTTTATGGTAGTGGACGGAAGTAAGAGAGAGATCTCTGCTGCAATATGCAGCGTCATTCAGGAAATGATTTCTGTAAAAATCGTGGGAGTCGGCAGAAAATTCGCTGCTTTTCGTAACGAGGTCGAAAATATTCAGGCATTCCCAGAAAGTTGTTCCGAAAGCAAAGATATCGCTTTCAATAAACATAACGCCTTTCTGGAAGGTTTCCCCGAAAGGAAATACCGAGCCTTCAGCGGCGGGCGCATAGCTTTCGGGAGCTGAATAGCCGAGAGTTCCGTACTGATAAAGGCAGTCGATGCGCTCGTCATGGCTGTAATCAGCCTGAATGAGGTTGCTGACGGCACAGGGGCGCTTATCGGAAATACGTTTTGAGCGTCCGAAATCGATGAGGACAAGCTCTTTGCCGTACTTTGTCACCATGACATTTTCCGGTTTGATGTCAAGGTGGAGTATCATTTTCTTTTCGGTAATAAACTCAAGTATCTCGCATAAATTTCTCATGAAAAGGATAATCTCGTTCTGATATTTGAGGATATTATCGTAATTGTTGTAGTATGTGAGCCTGACGTTATTCTGTTCATCAGGCGTAAATTCGTGGAATTCGACTATTTTTTTCAGGTTGTTGCCGACATCTTCGAGCTTTCGGAGCTTCCAGTATTCCGAGCGGCAGTATTCTTCAAGCGACCAGCCGTCGATATATTCTTCAACAACGCAGAAATAGTTCTTGTTAGTGATAACGCCGCCGTCGATATGACTGCACGGGATACTGAAATCGCCGATATTTTCGATAACATCATAGATACGGACGATAGAGCGGCATTCCTGAAGGTCTTCAAAGATCGAGAGTTCCTCATCACGGAAGACCTGAAGCCTGTCAACAGTGGTGCCGTTAACGCTTATCCATCTTGGCTTGAATTTCAGTACACAGGCTGATCTGAGACCGCCTGATGTCTCAATTTTAATTCCTTTGTAAACGATGCTTTCAGTACCGATAGCAATAAAGCCGTCCAGATTGATGCCGTAGGAGGTATCAATAATGTATCTGAAGCCGCTTCCGCTTATCTCACTGCTCATCTGAAATTACTTTTTCCTTTTTTTCGGTAAAAAGCAGAGAAAAGATCGATTGTTCCGAGTTTTCTGCCACTACCGTTATTTTGTTCAGATTTCGGGATAATCCGTTAACACCGCCCTGAACCCCGTTTGTTTGTCCAATATTCGGACCGGCCATAAAAAACACATCCCCGCAGATTATTTTCAGCCTTCACCTTCGGAAGGATTTTTGTTAAACTCGCCAAGATCGCTGTCAAGATCATTATAACCGGAAATGATGCTGCTTAAAGTCTCGTTCATTCCGTCGAGAACATCCTTGATATTCTGGAGATTTTCAAGGATATGATCTGTTTCAAATTTGTATTCGTCAGCGCCGTTTCCTTCCCATTTTGAAAGAAGCGTGGAATTGATATTATTGAATTCCGTCTTGATATTGCTGAATTCGGTAACAACATCGTCGCTCTGGTTAACGAATGCTTCGAGTTTGCCGATATCTGCTTCAATAAAAGCTCCCATAATAAGTTACCCCTTTATAAAAATTCGATCAGCATTGCAGGCTGATATAATAAACGCACAAAATATTTATATAAAAAGAATATACGAAAATTATAGCATAAAATAACATTTATATCAATGTTTATAATGCATATTTTACATAAAATTAACGTAATCAGACTGCACAAAACGCTCATGCAGTACTATCTTATTTACCTTATTTTGTATTATATCACATTTATATTCAATAAGCAATATATTTTTTTGCATTTGTGAAAGTTAACAATAAAAAGCAAAATAACCTGCCGTTTTTATATTTTGTAGTCAAAAAAAGAAATACCCCGTCACTAACTGAAAGTCGGGATAAACAGCAGAACAATGACAGTCTGCACAAAATTCACATATTAAAATTATGCAGAACGCAGATCTTCAAAAAAACTTTTTCAATATTCAATGGTTTTGCATTGAAACTGTGGGCTTTTCTGACTGCTTATAGAAACGTTTCTGAAAAATCAGACTTAAAGGAGATTATCTATGCCAAAAAAGAATAAAAATGTGACAGAAGAAAACGAAACGCCTATCTGGCTCGTTGACAACGGAAAAATTGATGAACCGCTTTTCTGCGAATGGTTTGCCGAGAAATATGCCCTGATGTACACCAACGGATTTTTCTATAATCTGCGTGGCGAGCTGAAGCTCTCGACCATCACTTACAAGCCGCAATGCTGAGTTTATCAGGCTCTATTACTTCAATTGTGTTGTTTTCTTATGCACCCTCAATAAAAGAGTTTACAAGTGCAAGTGTGTTTCCTTTTCTTGCACTTCCGTTAATTACTGTGATTTTCATATTATCATTCTCCTTTTTTATTAAATGAAAACTTAAGCCATTATTTCAGAAACAGCAAACAACACAGCTTCACCACTTATTTTGATTCTTCCATTCTCTTGTAAATGGCAATGAAGCGTACCGCCTCTTTTTGAAGCCTGATAAGCAACTATTTCATTCTTTCCCAAAACCGATGACCAGTAATCTGCTATCTGACAATGTGCAGAGCCGCATACTGGATCTTCCGAAACCGCCTGTTTCGGACAAAAACTTCTTGATACACAATCATAATCATTACCTTTAGCAGTTGCATTTTGAATTCTTCCTTCAATTGAACAAAGAAGTTCCTGATTCGGTTTCATGTTCCTTACATCGTCCTCATTTTCAAATACACATATAAGGTCAAGTCCAAGCACAGCTTTAATTGGTCTTACTCCGAAAGCCTTCTCCATATCGTCTGTAACAGGAATTTCTTTAAGTTCATATGTAGGAAAATCCATTTCATATAAACTGCCTTTTCTGACAATTGTCAGCTGAAGTGTTATACTGAAAGAGCAGTCGACAAACACCCAAAAATCTGGTAGAATATAAATGATAAAACAGGAAAGGGAAAAAGAAAATGAAGTACAGTAAAGAATTCAAAGAAGAAGCGTTAAAGCTCTCGGATGAGATAGGAGTAAAAAAGGCTGCTCAGC
>JAKSQT010000063.1 GCA_024403995.1 Ruminococcus sp. | reverse complement strand
ACAGTAGATGCAAGAAAAGCCATCGAAGGCGTGCTTTCGCACTACGAGAGGGCTTAACGCAGCAGATGCAGTGCATAGCTGCTTTTTCTCAGAATGGGGGAGAGGTGTCCATAAGGAAAAGAGGTGGGAACTTTATGAAGAAACGCAGAGCGATCGCTGTAGTGGCTGCTGACGTGTTCAACGATTACATGAACCGTATTTTTATAGGAATTTCAGAGCAGTGCAAGTCTCTGGACTATGATGCATACGCTTTTGTCATGGCATTCAATATGGACGGAAGCAGTCTCATTCAGGACGGCGAGGAAAATATCTTCAGCCTTATCAAAAAGGGCGTTATCGACGGCGTTGTGCTTCTTGGCGGCAATTTTGCAAGTCAGACTCTTATTGACAAAATGTCAGATAAGTTCTCAGCTCTTGATGTTCCCGTTATTGCTCTTGATTATGATTTTGACTTCTGTGAAAGTATTTATGCCGAAGATGCATCACTTATTGAACAGATGACCGATCATCTTATCGAACATCACGGATGCAAAAATATACTCTGTCTGACAGGCCCGAAGGGAAATACTCCGGCTATGTCACGACTCAACGGATTCCTTGCTTCAATGAAGAAGCATGAACTTGAAGTGCCTGAGGATGCTGTTATTTTCGGCGATTTCTCCAAGCCTGCCGCTCAGCGTCTTGCAAAGGAGATATCAGGCGGAAGACGGCCTATACCCGATGCTGTAGTCTGTGCAAACGATGTCATGGCAATGAACTTATGTAACGTTCTCATAAACAACGACATAAAAATACCGGAACAGGTCATGATAACCGGTTATGACGGCGCTCGTGATGCTATCGACAATATTCCGTCCATTTCAACGATATACCCTGAAAACAGCCATCTCGGCGCAAGGGCAGTCTGCTGTCTGCATAAGATGATAACAGGCGAAGATGCCGATATCTCGGATATTTCAAGCGGTCAGCTCATTCTTGCACAATCGTGTTCATGTTCAGCCGGCCTGAGCTATCTCGTCAGCAGACGTGAGAATTACAGCCGAAATATTGAGCGATTCGAGAGATTTTACAACAAAAGCGGTATGCTTGAAGACCTCATGAAGTCCGAAAAGCTTGATGATCTTCTCCAGAAAATCGTTGAATACGGCTATTTGCTCAACGGTGTTGATACATATATGCTTTGTCTCTGCAAGAACTGGGATGATGTTGAGAACACAAGCGAGGACGAATATCTCAGATGCGGCTATACTCCGAAAATGGAAGTGCGTATGGTCATGAATGAGGGCGATGCCAGGTTTGAAAACTACGAATTTGAGTCAGAGGGCATTATTCCGTCGCTTATGGAGGAGTATTCAGATGAGCCTTCAATGTATTTCATGCTCCCTGTTCATTTTATGGACAGATGTTTCGGCTATTCGGTTTTCAAATTCACTGATATAAGCTTTGCTTTGAGTATGGTTTTTGTGCGTTGGAACAGAAATATCAATATTGCTCTTGAGTTCCTGAGAGTCCGCACTAAGCTGACGTTTGTCAATAACAGGATATCAATGGCTTCGATCAGAGATACCCTTACAGGTATGTATAACCGAAAGGGATTTGCACGCTTTTCGGAAAATATGTTCCAGAGGGCTGTCAATGAGAAGAAACAGTTCCTTGTTATTGTAGGCGACCTTGATATGCTTAAAACCATTAATGACAACTATGGTCATATCGAGGGCGACAACGCTATCACAATTGCCGCAAATGCCATGAATACGTGCTGCAAAAGCGGTGAGATGTGTGCAAGAATGGGCGGCGATGAATATGCTGTTTTCGGTGTCGGTGACTATACGGATGAAATAGTAACGGAGTATACAGGACATATCAGGAATTTCTGTGACAGATATAACGCATCATCAGGAAAAGAATATAATGTTGGCGTAAGTCTTGGCTTTTATTGTGCTGTACCTGAAGAAAATGATACTATCGACAGTTTCTATAATTTAGCAGATGAAAAAATGTATGAAGATAAATTCAGAAGAAAAAAGAACAGACGATAAAACTTTTATAAAGGCTTCGTAACGGCGATTTACGGAGCTTTTTTGTTTATGTGAATTAAAGAGATTGAAAAGTACGGGTGGGGATATCCGTACAGCAGACGAATGGATATAGAAAAAATCTGCGAATTGCAGCGATTGGCGCTGCCTTTTGATCTGAGGTGGAAAAAATGTATAAAAATTTATATGATGTATGTGACACTAAAATTAATGTCTATACGGAGGGAACAGGTGAATGCACTATCATATTCATGTCAGGTTCAGGTATTACCTCGCCTGTTTTTGAATATAAGTCGCTCTACAGTAAATTGTCTGATTCATACAGGATAGCTGTTGTTGAAAAGCCGGGTTACGGATACAGCGGCAGAATGACAAGAAAACGCACGGTAAAAAATATTGTTTCGGAATACAGGCTTGCCCTGAGTGCGGCAGGCATAAAGCCTCCGTATATCCTCGCACCGCATTCTTATTCGGGAATCGAAGCTGTCTGGTGGGCAAATACCTATCCTAACGAGGTAAAGGCAGTGCTTGGAGTCGATATGGTCTTTCCGAATATGGCACTTGCTCAGGCTAAGGAGATACCTGAATATGAAAAGCAGAAAATGCTCCAGAAACACAGACAGCGCCTTCTTAAAATAGCATCCGGCGGAATTACGGCAAAGCTTCTTGAAAAATATACCGTCAATGCATCGGGGCTTATGACATCCGATTATCTTACGGACGATGAAAAGAAGGAATATAAGCGGCTTTTCTATGCAAATCTGCTTAATGACGAGATAAAGGACGAGTCGGTGCTTGCTACGGATAATGCCGTTGAAGCCCATGAAACAGGCGTCTTGCAGTGTCCGGGCTGTTTCTTCATCAGCAGCATGAAGTCGCCTGTCAAGGCTATTACATGGCAGGAGGCAGGAATTCAGTATGCCGCACGGTGCGGAGGTGAGTATCATCTCACAGATCAGGGACATCAGCTTTATACTGCGATTCCTGATGAAATGGCTGATACTTTCAGGGCATTCCTTGATGAAAAGCTGAAATAATAAAAACGGCGAAGCCACATAATACTGCGGGGTCAAGTGAGCAGCTCGCTCCCTTGCGGAGGGTGTACGAGGGAGGCAGATCCTCCCTAAAAAGCAGTAAACCGAGCGAAGCAATGGTTTACGGACTGTCCGCATTCATATGCCTCGGCTTGACCGACAGACCAGTATGCCTGCGAAATTTCTATGCAATCTGACGAAAAATCTGACTGCGTTTCTGCCGCACAATCTTTGTGAGGTGTGGCAGAATGCTTTTGCCGTGGAATTTTCCGCATAAGCTATTGACATAATATCTGAAATATGGTAAAATATAGAAAATTGCAGAGGAAGCTTCGGTTTCACAGCAAGATTTTTGACCACCATTGCTTTTTTAGCTGTGGACAAGGCCATACGGACAGCCATGGTCAAATGCCGACTGCCGGTTTTTCGGCTGGCAACTTCTGTTGCCTTATTGATTTCTATATTTAAGTTTATTTCAGCTTGTGAAAGGTCAATAAGAGTAGTAAAAGGTATCCTTGCTTATATAGACTCTGAACCGATGATTTGTTTCTTTTGTGCTATTTATTGGTATTTTATGCACACAAACGCTGAGAGCTTTTGTGTGCATTTTTTGTTTGAGGTGTTATTATGGAAAATAAATTAAAGCTCTATGGCTTCAATAATTTAACAAAGTCACTCAGCTTCAATATATATGATGTCTGCTATGCCAAAACTCCGAAGGCTCAGCTTGACTATATCGCTTATGTTGACGAGGTATATAACTCCGAGCGTATAACTGACATTATGACGCACGTTACCGAAATGATAGGCGCTCAGGTGCTCAGTATTTCCCGTCAGGACTATGATCCGCAGGGCGCTTCTGCTACATTCCTTATCGCTGACGATACCATGATACCCGCAGGCGGAAATGAGATCGTTGCACACCTCGACAAAAGCCATGTCACTGTTCATACATATCCGGAATATCATCCTGATACAAGCATCGCCACTTTCAGAGTGGATATCGATGTTGCTACCTGCGGAAAGATCACTCCGCTGACAGCTCTGGACTACCTCATAGGAAGTTTTGACTCGGATATCATTACCATGGATTACCGTGTACGTGGCTTTACACGAAATCTGAGCGGTGAAAAACTGTTCATAGACCATGATATCACCTCTATACAGAACTATATCAGTGAAGATACTCTTGATAAATATGATGCCGTGGACATAAATGTATATCAGGCAAATATGTTCCACACAAAAATGCTTATCAAGGAAATTGAACTTCAGAACTATCTTTTCAATACAGACGTAAGAGAACTTTCTCCACGCAGCAGACTTGACATAACCAATGCGCTGCAAAAGGAAATGATAGAAATATTCAGCGGAAGGAACGTGTTCGGAAATGGCTGAGCTTTCACAGGTCGATGCCCCGATATATGATGCACTCAGACGGCTCAGAAGAATGAGAGTCGTGCCGTTTGACGTGCCGGGACACAAAAGAGGACGTGGAAATATGGAGCTTACCGAGTTTCTCGGTGAGGACTGCATGAGCGTGGATGTCAACTCAATGAAGCCGCTTGATAATCTCTGTCACCCTGTTTCCGTAATTCGTGATGCAGAAAGGCTTGCGGCTGAGGCATTCGGTGCGGCTAATGCTTTCTTTATGGTCGGCGGCACGACTTCTGCCGTTCAGAGCATGATAATGTATGCCTGCAAGGGCGGCGACAAGATAATCATGCCGAGAAATGTTCACAGAAGTGCTATAAATGCACTTATTCTCACGGGCGCTGTGCCTGTTTATGTCAATCCCGATGTCAATAATCAGCTCGGCATTGCTCTTGGTATGTCGGTTGCACAGGTTGAGAAGGCTATCCTCGAAAATCCCGATGCAAAGGCTGTCATGGTCAATAATCCGACGTATTACGGCATTTGCTCCGACCTGAAGAAGATAACGGAGCTTGCCCATGCTCATGGTATGCTCGTACTTGTTGACGAGGCGCACGGCACTCATTTCTATTTCGGCGAGGATTTCCCCATAACCGCTATGGCGGCAGGTGCGGACTGTGCGTCTGTAAGTATGCATAAATCGGGCGGAAGTCTTACTCAAAGCTCATTCCTTGTTCTTGGTGAACGTGTGAATGCCGACTATATGCGTCAGGTCATCAACCTCACCCAGACTACAAGCGGTTCATATCTGCTTCTGTCAAGCCTTGATATTTCAAGAAAAAGACTTGCTTTAAGCGGACGTGAGATATTTGCCAAAACCGTCGAGCTTGCAGAGTATGCACGTAAGGAGATCAACGATATAGGCGGATATTACGCATATTCCCGTGAGCTTATCAACGGCGACAGCATTTATGACTTTGACGTTTCAAAGCTGAGTATCTACACTCTGCCGATAGGTCTTGCAGGTATTGAGGTGTACGACCTTCTGCGTGACGAATATGATATACAGATAGAATTCGGTGATATCGGTAATATTTTAGCCTATATATCAGTCGGTGACAGACCTCGTGACATCGAGCGCCTTATCAGCGCACTTGCCGAGATAAAGCGCCGTTTCGGCAAATCCGAAACAGGTATGCTGACGCAGGAATACATCAGTCCGATCGTCGCAGAAAGACCGAGAAAGGCTTTCTATGCTGACAAAAGATCCCTTCCCCTTGATGAGGCAGCAGGGCATATATGCAGTGAATTTGTAATGTGCTATCCTCCGGGAATACCTATACTTGCTCCCGGCGAGCTGATAACGGACGAGATAATCCGCTATATCCGCTACGCCAAGGAAAAAGGCTGTCAGATGACAGGTACGGAGGATATCAATATAGAGCATCTTAATGTATTGTGCTGAGGAGTGATTTCAATGGATAAAGTCGGAAAGCAGATGAGTATTTATATGGGAGTGACTCTGAGTCTGTGCCTTTCTCTTGTGGGAACGCTTACATCAGGTCATTTTACCGTTCCGGCGCTGTTGACCGGATTTGTTGTCGGCATGGTCATAAGCATTGCTCTCGGTTTTGTCATACCGGTCAAAAAATTAACAGATGCAGTCTGTGAAAAATTGGAAGTTGAGGAAAATACAGGCGCAGGAAGATGCATATCGGCACTTGTTTCGGATGTGCTGTATACGCCGGTAATTACGCTTGCAATGGTTATTCTTGCATACGTGAACACGGTGTCACACGGCGGAAGTATGCCGTTTGTGCCTGCACTTGTCAAAAGTTTTGTAGTCTGTTTTGCGGCAGGCTATGTTATAATTTTCTTTGCAGAACCTCTTTTTCTGAGACTTGCCATAAGAAATAAAAAGTAAAGGAGAGGTTTATATGGAGCTATGGTTTACAGAACGACACACACCAAACGTCAAATTTTCGATCAAGGTTGACCATCAGCTTTACAGCGGAAACAGTGAGTTTCAGCGAATCGATATTTTCGATTCAAAAGAGTTCGGGCGTTTTCTGACGCTTGACGGTTATATGATGCTGACGGAAAAGGACGAGTTCATCTATCATGAGATGATAACCCATGTGCCGATGGCAGTTCACCCGAATCCGAAGAATATCCTCGTTATCGGCGCAGGAGACGGCGGTGTTGTTCGTGAACTTACACGCTATCCGTCTGTGGAAAGCATCGACCTCGTTGAAATTGACGAGCTTGTGGTCGAGGTATGCAAGAAGTATCTGCCGACTACAGCCTGCCGTTTCGGAGATCCGAGAGTTCACGTTTTCTATGAGGACGGAGTGAAGTTCATTCGCCGCTGTGAGGATATGTATGATGTTATCATCGTTGACTCGACCGATCCGTTCGGACCCGGAGAGGGACTGTTTACCAAGGAATTCTACGGAAGCTGTTTCAAGGCGCTTCGTGAGGACGGCATCATGGTAAATCAGCATGAAAGCCCGTTCTATGATGAGGATGCCGCAGCCATGCAGCGTTCACACAAGCGAATCGTCGAGAGTTTCCCGATAAGCAAGGTCTATCAGGCACATATCCCGACATATCCGTCAGGTCACTGGCTGTTTGGATTTGCGTCAAAGAAATATCATCCGACCAATGATTACAATGGAACAAAATGGAGCATGAAAGGCATCAAAACACGCTATTACAACCCAAGATTACACACAGGAGCATTTGCATTACCAAATTACGTAGAGGAGTTGCTTAAAGATGTTGAATAAGAATATACAGACATTTATCGCCTGCGACAGCGAATATGAGGACTCACACATCGTCCTTTTCGGCGCAGGTTTTGACGGAACAACAAGTTTCAGACCGGGCACAAGATTTGCCCCGTCTGCCATCAGGAACGAAAGCTTCGGAATCGAGACATACAGCCCGTATCAGGACAAGGATATGCTTGATTACGATTATTTTGACAGCGGTGATCTTGAACTGCCGTTCGGAAGCACCAGCCGTTCTGTTTCGGATATTGCCATAAGAAGCGATATGATCCTCAGCGACAGGAAGATACCGTTTATGATAGGCGGCGAGCATCTTGTCACACTCGGCTCGGTTATGGCTGTCAAGGATAAATTTGACGACCTTTATATCATTCATTTTGACGCTCATGCAGACCTGCGTGACGATTATCTCGGACAGAAACTGTCACACGCCTGTGTACTCCGCAGATGCCATGAAATTGTAGGTGACGGACATATTTTCCAGTTTGGAATAAGAAGCGGCGACCGTGAGGAATTCAGGTTTGCCGACGAGCATACCGAAATGAACAAATTCACATTCAGCAACCTTGAAAGCACAGTTGCAAAGCTCAGGGGCAAAAGCGTATACTTCACCCTTGACCTTGATGTGCTTGATCCGTCTGTTTTTCCGGGTACAGGTACTCCGGAGGCTGGCGGCGTAAGCTTTGACGAGCTGAGAAAGGCTGTTACTATGGTTTGCAGTCAGCTTGATATCGTAGGCTGTGACGTGAATGAGCTTAGCCCTGTCTATGACCAGAGCGGAGTATCAACGGCTGTAGCCTGCAAGATAATAAGGGAAATGCTTTTAGCTATGTCATAAAAAAATACTGTGAGGACAGTATTGTGATAAAGGGGATTATACTATGAAAGATATAAATGACATTCAGCGAAAATATGAGGAGGAGCTCTTCTCAAAGCCTGATTACAGAAAATCGCAGAGACAACTGTGCAGACAGCAGAGGGAACAGCATGCGAAACAGAGGAGAGAACGAATTCGTAAGAAAATTCTCTTTGACGATATAGGGGAAATGCCAAAAAATATTCTGGGCCAAATTTTTATGGCTTTTGTATGGCTGGTGTTAGGTATTGGGGGAATCGCCCTGTTATACAGTATTATTATGATAGTTAGAGGCATAGTGGTAACAAGTGTTAATTCTGAGTCACTTATTGCGTTAGGAATAATAATAATATTCGCTGTTGTAATACCATGCTTTCTGTTTGGCGGAATTCCTGTTATTATTTACCTGAAGTTAAAAAAGGCAAAGCGCTGATAACATCTGACACCAAATGCGTAATTTGGTGAAGAATACAGGCAGTATTCCATTGAAAGCGGA
Organism: Ruminococcus sp.; assembly: GCA_024403995.1. Taxonomy (GTDB): domain Bacteria; phylum Bacillota; class Clostridia; order Oscillospirales; family Ruminococcaceae; genus Ruminococcus. Next base: position 5,304 of record JAKSQT010000063.1, on the reverse strand, counting down.
ATATAATGATAAGGAAAAAGTAATAGTTTTTTACTGGGGGATAAAAAAGTGAAAAGTAAAAGAATAGATGAAATTCAGCGGAAATATGAGGAGGAATTGTTCTCAAAACCTGATTACCGCAAACAGCAGAGAGCTGAGAAACAGAAGAAGAAGGAAACGGTTACGCTGAAAGAATGGCTGAAACATAATGCAGCTTTCGTTATTTGCCTGATAGTGTTTCCCATAGGCATTCTGGCACTGCTTGACGGTATCAGCGGAGGTACGCCGGACAGCGTAAGGACAGGATTTTCAGTTTTTGTGTTTCTGGTTTTTATGGTCGGACTGCCATGTCTTATGATAAAATTATTATACTTTTTACTTAAAAAAGAAGAAAAGGAAAAACTCTTGACCGGACGCAGCAATTTACTTTATGATCTGCTTGGTATGTCCGAAAAAAGGAATAATGCCGACAGACAAGACAAAAGGAATGAGCTGATGAATGAAATTATTGAACAGGCAGGCAAAAACCGCATAGATCATGATGATTGAAAAAAGAAAGTTTTTATAAAGGATTAATGTGGAATGTAAAGTTCCTTCTGCTGCCATGGCTTATTTTAAGGATAATAATATTTTTCCGTGAACGCAGACTGAACAGAAATACACAGGAATAACAGGAGGTTTTTTTGTGGAAATTAGAGTTAATGGAAAAAGCGGTGCAGGTGCTGCTTTTCAGCTTATCGGCTGCGGAATGCAGATACTTGGCATTTTTCTTGTCTTTGGATGTATGTTCGGCTTTTATCTTGTCAAGACTTTCGGGCCGTACTGTATTGACCAGATTCATAAAAGAAGCGTCTGCACAGATAAAGTTACGGCTGTTATCACAGATGCTTTTTCTGAGAAAAACTCGGACAATAAGGTAATACATTATAGTATTCTTGACTATGAATACAATGGCGAAAAGTACAGTGTAAAGCTGGAATCTGGTTTTGAAGGCGGTGTCAGCATCAGCGTTTCAGGTGACGGCGCAAGTTATCAGGAACATGAACACTATATCGACGAGGAAACCGAAAAAGAGGACAAAGAATCAATAGGAGAAGAAGTTCCGGTTTATGTAAACCCGAAAGATCCGACGGATATCAATGTAACATTAAATACTAACTTATTCTATATATTGACGGCAGTCGGATTTCTTCCGTTTATTCTGCTGATCATATTCATTATTGTTATTGTCAGAACTGTTAAGAAAAAAGCATCACAGCTTATTGAACAAGAGAATCAGACTAAGTTTGTCTGATGACTCAAGTGCTGTCCAAAAAGATTTTTGATATATAAAGGAGTAAAAAAATGAAAAAATGTATGATCATCGGCTGCGGCGGTGTTGCTTCTGTAGCTATCAGCAAGTGCTGCCAGAACAGCGAGGTTTTTGAAGGTATCATGATCGCAAGCCGCACAAAATCCAAGTGTGATGCGCTGAAAGAAAAGCTTCAGCCAAACACGAAAACTGTCATCGAAACTGCACAGGTGAATGCTGACAATGTCGATGAACTTATTGCCCTTATTGAAAGCTATAAGCCTGATGTAGTGCTCAATCTTGCACTTCCGTATCAGGACCTTACTATTATGGATGCTTGCCTTGCAACTAAGACTCACTATGTTGATACAGCTAACTATGAGCCTGTTGATACTGCTAAGTTTGAATATAAATGGCAGTGGGCATACCGTGAACGCTTTGAAAAGGCAGGCATAACCGCTCTCCTCGGAAGCGGTTTCGACCCCGGTGTTACAGGCGTTTTCTCGGCTTATGCAATGAAACATGAATTTGATGAGATAAACTATATCGATATCCTTGACTGTAACGGCGGCGATCACGGCTATCCGTTCGCTACAAACTTCAACCCTGAGATAAACATCCGTGAGGTATCGGCAAAGGGAAGCTATATCGAGGACGGCAAATGGGTAGAAACTGAGCCTATGGAGATAAAGCGTGTCTATAATTTCAAGGGCGTTGGCGAAAAGGATATGTACCTTCTCCACCACGAGGAGCTTGAATCACTTGCACTCAATATCAAGGGCATCAAGCGCATTCGTTTCTTCATGACATTCGGTCAGAGCTACCTCACACACCTGAAGTGCCTCGAAAACGTTGGTATGACTTCTATCGAGCCTATTATGTATGAGGGGAAGGAGATAGTTCCTCTCCAGTTCCTGAAGGCTGTACTGCCTGATCCTGCATCACTCGGCCCGAGAACTGTCGGCAAGACAAATATCGGCTGTATCTTCCGTGGAAAGAAGGACGGCAAGGACAAGACATACTATCTCTACAATATCTGCGACCATCAGGAGTGCTACAGAGAAGTCGGCTCACAGGCTATCTCCTATACCACCGGCGTTCCGGCTATGATAGGCGCAATGATGATAATGACAGGTACATGGAAAAAGGCAGGCGTTTACAATATCGAGGAATTTGATCCAGATCCGTTCATGGAGGCTCTCAACAAGTGGGGACTTCCGTGGGAGGAGGACTTCAACCCTGTTCTTGTTGACTGATAAACAGGGGAACGGGTATGCTTTTTATCCAGAAAATAGAAATAAAATACTACAAAAATCTGAAATTCCCGAATTTTGCGGTTCAGCGTGAAAGTCTGAATTTTCTGCCGATACCTGCCGAGCCAAAGGAGTTCAGAAACGGAAAGATGCAAATTTATGTGCCTGAAAATAAAGATGTATTTGACTGTGAGGTGTTCCTTCAGACTGAAAAATTATTTCAGTATCCTGACAGATTTCATAACAGTATGTCTTATTGCAGGCAGTTCGGTGAGGAGATCTTTACCGAGGGGTCACGCAGTTTCGACAAAAATTTCCATGAGCTTATTGAATTTATCCGCATTTTTAAAGAAGAAAACGGATATAAGATAATGTTTTGTGATGACAGTTCGTATTATTCTGTAAAAAGACAGGGGCATAATGAATTATATAATGATATTCATTCGCCAATGAGCTATACCAACAGACTGTATGAAACGGCATTCTTTCTTAAAGACGGAGAATACGGACGCATAATTTTTAATAACAGATTTGTTGAACATGATACTGGAAAATGGGTATATATACGGACTGTCTACAACTGCCTGAACTGCGACAGGGCGGCATTCCGTGAAAAAATGTTTTTCCGCAAAAAGCCTGACTTTGAGTATACAAGTCTTGAGCATTTATTTTAATACTGCGTATATCGCAGAAATCAGGAGATTTTTAAAATGAAAAAAGTTTTTTTCGCCGTTATGGCAGCAGCAATGATAGTATTGACAGGCTGTGGAGATTCTGACGAAAGCAATGCTAAACATTACAGTGAAGTCACTGTGTCATCCGCTGAAAATTCTGCCGAAGCTGTGGCAGATAATACGTTTATTATCACTCTTTACCCTGACAAGGCACCTATAAGCTGTGCAAATTTTGAAAAGCTTGTGTCGGAAAATTTCTATGACGGACTTACATTTCACAGAGTAATAGATAATTTCATGGCACAGGGCGGCGATCCTATGGGTACGGGTACAGGCGGAAGCGATGAAAATATCAAGGGTGAATTCAGGTCAAACGGCGTTGAAAATGACCTTCTGCATAAGCGTGGCACTGTATCTATGGCAAGAGGATTTGACCCTGACAGCGCTACGAGCCAGTTCTTTATCTGCTATACAGACTGTGGCTTCCTTGACGGAGAATATGCCGCTTTCGGCGAAGTTACGCAGGGTATGGAGGTCGTTGACAGCTTCTTGCAGGTACCCCGTTCAATTGGAAGTGACAATGATATTTCGTCACCAAATACACCAATAATAATGAAGGACGTTGAAATGATAGAGCCTGACTCAAACGGTAATCCGAGAGTTCAGATCATCATGGATAATTTTCTTGCGGAATAAAAGGGGAGTACTATGACTTATATTGAAGCATTGCAGAAATATGTTGATGAAAAGGAAGAATGCGTGATCTATCTGGAGCACGGCGATACTTTTGTTGCAAGAATATCGGAGATAGGTGAGGATTTCATCAGACTTGACGAGGGCGACAGCGAAAGTATCATGGACATCAATAAAATAGTCCGTGTACGCACATATCCGAAAAACGAAAAGGGAAAGAAGAAAGCTTTATTCACATGATGAAAATTAATGAACTTCCGACACCGTGTTACGTCATTGACGAGAAGAAAATGACGGAAAATCTGGAAATACTCAGCGGTGTTCAGCAGAGGACAGGGGCAAGGATCCTTCTTGCACAAAAGGCGTTTTCCTGTTGGCACATCTATCCGCTCATCAGAAATTTCATTTCGGGTACGGCTTGCAGCGGTTTGTATGAGGCACGTCTCGGCTTTGAGGATATGGGTATGGAGAATCACGTATTTTCGGCGGCATATCGTGAAAGCGAGATAGACGAGATTATTTCGTACTGCGGACATATCATCTTCAATTCATTTTCGCAGCTTGACCGCTATCGTGACCGTGTACTTGCGGCAGGCAAAAAGGTAGGACTGCGGATAAATCCCGAATTTTCCACGCAGGAGGGACATGAGATATATGATCCGTGTTCCACAAAATCACGCCTTGGAATTACAAGAAAGAATTTCCGTATGGACGATCTTGACGGCGTGAGCGGATTGCATTTTCATACGCTGTGTGAGCAGAATTCGGATGATCTTGAACGTACACTCGATGCCGTTGAGGAGAAATTCGGCGATATTCTTGAAAAAATGGAGTGGATAAATTTCGGCGGCGGTCATCATATCACCCGTGCCGATTATGATATCCCACGACTTGAACGCTGTATACGGCGTATGCAGGAGAAATACGGGCTTGAAGTCTTTCTCGAACCCGGAGAGGCTGTGGCGCTGAATGCGGGATATCTCGTCACCGAGGTTCTCGATATTACGGAAAACGATATGCCTATCGCAATTCTTGACACATCTGCGGCGTGTCATATGCCGGATGTGCTTGAGATGCCGTATCGTCCGCCGCTTCTTGATTCAGGTGAGGCAGGCGAAAAGGCTTATACATACCGCTTGGGTTCGCAAACCTGTCTTGCAGGCGATTCAATAGGTGAATATTCATTCGATAAGCCGCTGAAGATCGGTGACAGGCTTGTTTTCGGCGATATGGCGATATATTCGATGGTTAAGAACAACACATTCAACGGTATGCCTTTGCCGTCGATTATTCTGCTTCAAAAGGACGGCAGCTTCAGAACGCTGAGAGAATTCGGATATGAAGATTTTAAGTGCAGATTATAGGCAACACCGCACAAAGCACGTCTGACGACTTTGTACGTCATAAACTTGTA
>JAKSQT010000062.1 GCA_024403995.1 Ruminococcus sp. | reverse complement strand
AAGATACAAGTTTATGACGTACAAAGTCGTCAGACGTGCTTTGTGCGGTGTTGCTTTAAGTGGTAAACAAACATCCGATTTTCAAAAGGGGGACGAAAATCATGTATGAAAAGCTTATCCGCAGATTGAAACGTTTATATATTGCTTTGCTTGTTTTTCTGTTATTAATGCTTGCCTATGTCGTTTATGCACTGATACGCATCGGACCATTCATTCTGCCGATACTTATCGTGGCTGCTTTACTGGGAATATTCATTTACGTCATTTACAGCGCATACAGGAATGTCGACAAAAAAGCAAAGCTTTTGCAGGATGCTCTCAATATACAAAGCGATGCAGAATTCAATGAACTGCTTGAACAGAGCGAACGTCTTGCAGACTATGTTTTTCTCAGCAAAACACACCTTATTGCTGTCAATATGTTTATGTCGTTTGAACTTGACAAGATAGGTGTTCTTGAAAAGACCTGTCATTCTTCTGACGAGAGCACAACATACTGTATAGCAGTTTCGGTTGGAAACGGCATCACAGAAATAAATTTTCCAAATGAAAAAAAGCGAAATGCTGCTTTCAACACGATCAGTACGGCTATGGGAAACGGAGTCGGAGACAAGCGGCTCTGGTAAATAATTTTAAGGGAATCAATATTATGTACGAAGAACTTATCCGCAGATATAAACGTAAAACTATTGAAGCGTTTGTTTTATGGGGCATATTGGCTCTCGATAATTTCTGTATGATGATATACGGTTTTATAAACGAAGAAGATTATTCATTTTTGCTGCTTGCGGTTGCTTTATTTGCATTTCTTTTCTATATTTATTTCAAAGAATACAAAGACATTAACAAAAACATCAAGCTTTTGCAGGATGCTCTCAACATTCAGAGCGATGCAGAATTCAATGAACTGCTTGAACAGAGCACACGTCTTGAGGAATTTATTTTTCTTAACAGAACACACCTTATCGTAATAAATAAGTTCCTGTCGTTTGAACTTAAAAAGATAAACCTTCTTCAAAAATCTTTCAATTCAGGCAAACACAAACGGACATACTTAATATCTGTTTCAGACGGAAACGGCATCAAGAAAATCAGATTTCCTAATGAAAGAAGACGTAATGAAGATTTCATCGCTATACAGAATGCTATAAGGAACAGCGTCTGAAACAGTACATCCAGGGATCATTATTTAAAGGGGATAAAATCATGTATGAGCAAATAAAAAAATATTTTCAAGAAGAAAAAAATAGGTCAATAAAAATTTTAAGAATAATAGCTATTGTAATTATAGTGCTGTCATTTATGTTTTTGGGCCTGATCGGTATAATTTTTGGCATTTACCTGTTATATAAATCGATTACTTTTGCGTCCATTAAAGACGGAAGATTTCAGCATATTGAAAACTATCTCGGATTAACTCCTTCCCAGATAGAACAATTGCTTGAAAAATCAGATCGTATCGACGAATTTACGTTTATTAATGATGCGTTCTTTATTGATTTTAAAAATGATTTCGTATTCAGCTTTGATAAATTAGTTGATTATAAGATCTCTGACGTATACACTGTAAACGGCTTTAAACAATTTGACATTACAATTGGTCTGAAAAACAAAGCACAGTCCTCATTGAAGTATCCTGCCGATATGCATGACAAAATGGCTGAATTGTTCCGCCGTAATGTCAAAGACAATAGTTTGCCGCTCAATAGAAATCCAGAAAAGCATATTGACCTTGTAAAGCATACAGCACCTGCTGAAATGCAGGTAAGTTCAAGTAAAGGCATAGACCTTGTAAAGCATAATGTACCTTCTGCAATGCAGACAAATCAGGACAATTACGCAGGCTATGAAGGATATACGGCGGCTCCTGTAAAAAAATACCATACTGTTTCAAAAAAGAAAGAAAGTTATTCGTTAAGATCCATATCTTCAAATCCGGATCTGTCTGATAAACCTTTGCCGAAATTCAAAAAAATTATCATTGAAAACCCGAATGTTGAAACTATGAAAGTTGTGATCTTGACATTAGTTGGAATTTTAGGCTGGGTGTGTGCCGGCATAATATCCGATTTTGAATTTTGGGTAAATGTATTCTTCGGCTTATGGACTTTCGGATTAATACTATCATTCATCACCAAATTATCAGCCGCTAAAAAAGAATTATACTTTGACCTTAATCCGCTTGGAGTAAAGAATTCGGAACAGCTTTATGAAATGCTTTCTTCTTCAATAAGGCTGTCGGAATACGGCTTTCTTACCGAAAAATACCTTTTCATGGCTGATACTATCAAATTGATAAAACTGTCAGACATAACCGGTGCAGTCGAATCGGAATATTCCAAAAAAAACAGACCGGTTTTTGCCATTAATGTTTTTACTGATAAAAATTCGGTAATGATACCGTTCAGAAACGAAAAGGAACGTGATTACACTCTTGATGCAATAAAAATAATTATTGCACAGAATGAACTTGCTGCATATGATGAACCTTCGCTCTGAAAGGAGACACGATTTTTATGTACGATCAGCACATAATGAACATGAAGTATCAGAGATCGCTCTGGAAAAGATATATCTTCTGTTCAGCGGCAATGACTATCACTATTTTAATTTTCTCGCCGTTCATCTACTTCGTCTTTTTCTTTGCATCGGCTCTCATTTTGGAAATGATGATCTTCGGTACACGTCTTCTTCACCTTGAAGAAAAGGACAAACTACTCAAAGAGGCGCTCGGTGTTGCTGACAACCATGAATTCAATGACCTTCTTGACAACTGCATATGGCTTGACAAAGGCGTTCATCTCACATCCACGCATCTCATCTCACTTTACAATATGGAAGCATATTCACGTTTTTCAATTTCCGATGTCTCAGCCGAAAAACGCAGAAAATTCAGATATACGCAGTACCGCCTGAGATTTATGTACAACGAACAGGATACCTGTGTTATCTTCAGCAGTGAAAAACTGCTGGAGGAAGCCGCTGACAAACTTATCAACACCCGTGTGGTTCTGCAATAAAATATGGGATTAAGGGGTAATCAAACCATGTATGAGAAAATAGTAAGAAAAATAATGTTCAATAAACTTCTGGGAATAATGATCTTAATTATTGTTTCGGCTTTGATATTATTCAAAATAAACGGCTGGAATGAACCGGTATATCTGGTCTGCGGGATAGTTATTTCAGGAGCGCTGGTTTCCGCATTCATTGCTGATGCTTTCATTACAAAGAAGAAAATCAGCACGATGGAAAATGAATTAAAAACTTTGGACGGAACGGACTTCCGTGAAATAATAAATAACAGCAGCCGCCTTGATACATATATTGTAATGAGCGACAGCCATATCATATCATTCAGTGAATACGCAGTCTTTCCGCTTAGCAACGTAAAATCCATAACCAAATTCATCACCGGTAATGAAGATGAAAAGACAAAATACAGCCTCTATTTCAGATACAATGACGGCAGTTTCTATGACGTATTATTTTCACATAAGAAAAATCTTGATGAAGCATATAAAACAATATGCGGCAATATTGAACTGCCGCTCAGCGATGATGTGATTGTGGGGGAAAAATGAACAGAGATAGTAAAACACATAAAGACGACAGGCTTGAAAAATTTGAGAAATACGAAAAGAACGGCCGCTTTATTTTATATCTGATCCTTGGCTTTTTTACTGTTTTTTGCGAGTTTGCAGGCATTTATATGTTTGTCCGCAGTCTGATAAACGGCGAGGATATCGCATTATATCTCCTTGGTCTGCTGTTTACGCAGCTGCCGCTTGGTTTTCTGCTGCTTGTGATATACATCAACAAACAGAAAGACTCACGTCTGCTGAAAGCGCTTGACATTGAAAGTCAGGAGGAGCTTGAACGTTTCCTCAATGAATGCACACGCCTTGAATATTACCTTTATATGTCTCCTTCTCAGGTCATTGACATGAAGGAGAAAATGGTATATAATTTTGATGAGATACATTCCGTCCATCAGGAACAGCGCAGTGCTTCTTCCGATGATGCGGAACACAGCGAAAATTATCTTGTCAGCTTTATTTCAAATTCTCATCATAAGCTGATATATCTCTCTTTTACAAACGTAAATTCCCGTGATATTGCTTTCCGCAAAATATCAGCGGCTGTAAAGGAATATCAGAAAGTATTAAAATCTCAGCAGTAAACCAATACTGCTTTATGAAAGGACAAATAAAAATGAATTTATCAATGAAATGGCTCAACGACTATGTCAAGGCTGATATGCCTGTAAAAGATTTCTGCCATGCTATCACAATGAGCGGCTCAAAGGTCGAGGCTTTTGAGACAGAAGGCAAAAATATCTCCAAAGTTGTTGTAGGTAAAATTCTCTCAAAAGGTCAGCACGAAAATGCTGATGCCCTGTTCGTTTGTCAGGTGGATATCGGCGCAGATGCTCCTATACAGATAGTAACAAACGCTAAGAATGTCAAGGAAGGAGATCTCGTTCCTGTTGCTCTTGACGGCGCTGTTCTCCCTGAAGGCAAAATAAAGAAGTGCAAGATGCGTGGAGTTGAAAGCTTCGGTATGTTCTGCGGACTTGATACTCTCGGTCTTTCAGCTCATGACTTCCCGTATGCAGACCCTGAAGGCGTTTTCGTCATCGAGGAGGACTGCACTCTCGGTCAGGATATCCATTCTGCTATCGGTCTTGATGATACATCAGTTGAATTCGAGATAACATCAAACCGCCCTGACTGTCTCAGCGTTATCGGTCTTGCAAGAGAAACTGCCGCTACCTATGGCATTCCACTTAACGTAAAAGCTCCCGAATACAAGGGCGTTGACGGCGATATCAACTCAATGCTCAAAGTTGATATCCACAATACCGAAAAGTGTCAGAGATACTGTGCAGGTATCGTTAAAAATGTAAAAATAGGACCTTCACCAAGATGGATGAGAGAGAGACTCCGTGCAAGCGGCATTCGTCCTATCAACAATTTCGTTGATATCACAAACTATGTAATGCTTGAATACGGTCAGCCTATGCACGCTTTCGACCTCCGCTATGTCGAGGGCGCTCACATCAACGTAAGAAACGCTGTAAACGGTGAAAAGATAATGACTCTCGACGGCGTTGAGCGTGAACTTACAGACGAAATGCTCGTTATCGCAGACGAAAAGAAACCCGTTGCCGTTGCAGGCATCATGGGCGGCGAATACAGCGGCATCATGGAGGATACAACCACTGTTGTATTTGAGTCAGCTTACTTTGAGCCTTCACAGGTAAGACGTACATCAAAGGCACTCAAGCTCAAATCAGATGCATCTTCACGCTATGAAAAGGGCGTTGACAGACTTATCTCCATGACCTGCCTGAAACGTGCTTTCCAGCTCGTTGAGGAACTTGGCGCAGGTGAAGTGCTCAATACAGTAATTGACCGTGACTATACAGACAAAACTCCTGCATCTGTTGAATTCAGTGCAGAATGGATAAACAATTTCCTCGGAACTGATATCTCAGAGGCTGATATGACAGAATACCTCAACCGCCTTGAATTCAAGGTTGAAAACGGTATGGTCATAGCTCCGTCATTCCGTATCGACATCGGATGCAAGGCTGATATCGCAGAGGAAGTTGCAAGAATTTACGGCTATAACAATATCCCGTCAACCGACTTCCGTGGCGTTGCAAAGGCTGAATTTACTGACGAGCAGAAGTTCATCCGCACTCTCAGAAATGCGGCTGTATCTCTCGGCGGATATGAGATCGCAACCTATTCATTCGTTTCACCTAAGTATTTCGACAAGATAAAGCTCCCTGAAAACAGCAGACTCCGCAATGTTGTCAAGATAGTAAATCCTCTCGGCGAGGACACAAGCGTTATGAGAACTTCCATCATTCCTTCAATGCTCGACGTTCTCTCATTCAACTACAACAACCGCAATGAGAAGGCTTGTCTCTTTGAGATATCAAAGGAATACCTCCCTGTTGACAAAAAGAGGAACTATCAGGGCGACGAGGCTCTCCTTGCAAACAACGGCAAGCCACGCCATGAATATGAGTATCAGCTCCCTGACGAGCCGCAGAGACTTACTATAGGTATGTACGGCGGAAACTGCGATTTCTATACCATCAAGGGCATGATAGAACAGCTCCTTGACGAGATGAATATTTACGGCGCTGAATATATCCGTGCATCTGACTGCGACGTATTTGACGAAAAGTATGCTCTCCACCCATACAGAAGCGCTGTAATCGTAAGAGACGGCGTATGCCTCGGCATCATGGGCGAAGTTCACCCTGACGTTCAGGAAACATACGAGACAGGCACAAAGACATATGTTGCAAAGCTCAATATTCCTGAGCTTATGGCTGCTGCCGAGACTAAGATAACATACAAGCCGCTTCCTAAGTTCCCTGCAACTACCCGTGACCTCAGTGTTACAGTTGATGACGAAATGCCTGTTGCAGAGATCGAAAAGGCTATCAAGGGCGCTGTAGGCAAGATACTTGAAAAGGTTACTCTGTTCGACGTTTACAAGGGCAAGCAGATAGAAGAAGGCAAAAAGAGCGTTTCATACTCTATCTCAATGCGTTCACATGACGGCACTCTCACCGATGAACAGGCTGACAGCGCTATGAAGAAGGTTCTCAAGGCACTTTCAGCTATCGGCGCAGAACTCAGAGCATAATCATCAGAAATATTCATCACTATTCGCATAATTATGCATAAAAACCACTTGACAATTAATATGAAATATAGTATAATAATGTCGTAATATGATATAGGAGGTGGTCTTTATGGCCAAAAATAAAGATTTAGACAGTATGTACAGAGAATTACGCAACAGCTCCGCAGAGGACAGCGGTTCACGACTTCTGAAATTTCTCGTTGGTCTTGTAATGCTCGTTGTCGGCTTGTTCCTGATATTCAATAATATCACCGTTTCAAGCAGTTGGGGCATGGGCGGATATTTCTTCTCGTTTGGCTCGTTCAATGTACCAAACGGTGCAATAATGCTGCCGATACTGATCGGTATCGGAATGCTTTTCTTCATGAGAAAACGCATCTATGGCTGGATAGTTCTTTCGATAGGTGTTGTATTCGTTCTTCTTAGCGTTATAATGTCAACACGCATCACATGGCTTCCTACAAAGGCTTACATTTTCATTATTATGTTCGGTCTTGTTGCCGCAGGCGGCGGTCTGGTTCTCAGAGAACTTTTCCGTAAGGATTAAGCCGAAAATATTGCAGCGTTGGGGAACGATGTAATATAGGGGTCAGCAGATATCAATAAAAAATTAAAGGACAGCTCCGGCTGTCCTTTTCTTATATTCATAATAAATCACTGACAGGCTGTCAGTGGCAGCGTGTCAAAAAACTTATTTGGGGACGTCGAGGACGCCGTCCCCTACAAATACATTAACGAAGAATAGCTGAATTGTAGGGGCTGGCGTCCTCGACAGCCCTTTTTTAACGAAATAATTTCGACTTTTTCAACAGACTGTCACTGACAGGCTGCCGGGGGTTTATTCATCAGTAAGAATAATATCCTCGAATTTGCCACGTATCGAAGCAACAAGCGCTTTTGGTGATACCTGTATCTGTGTGCCGATGCGTCCTCCGCTTATGAAGAAAAGCGGAAGGTTCTCAGCCGAATTATGCACAACTGTCATGAACTGTTTCTTCATGCCGATAGGGGTACAGCCGCCACGGACATAACCTGTGACCGACGTGATATCCTTGACGTGCAGCAGCTCCACGGACTTCTCCCCTACGCTTTTTGCCGCCTTTTTGAGGTCAAGTTCAAGTGCAACAGGCAGGAGAAAGCAGTAATAGCTGCCGCTTTTTCCGTGAGCCACGAGAGTTTTGAATGTCACATCGGGAGACTGTCCGAGCTTCTTAGCGGTATCAAGACCGTCAATAAACTCATCACATTCGTATGTATTTATCGTGTACTCAATTTTATTCTTGTCAAGAAAACGCATTGCGTTGGTTTTTAGTTCCTTAGCCATTTTTATCACCTTTATTCATTCTGCTGTATACACAGCCGCAGTAATCCTGTCTGTAGAGGTCATACTGCCGTGACAGCTCAATGGAATGCTTATAGCCGTCATGTTTCTTGAAATCGGAAAAGAGCCATTCCGTGCCGTATTTCTGTGCAATATCAGCACCGCACTCATTGATGAACGCACAGTCCTTATGCGGACTTATTGTGAGCGTAGTCGTGAAATAGTCAAAGCCACGCTCCTTAGCAAGTTCAGCCGTTTTTCTCAGCCGATACGCAATGCATCTTCGGCATCTTTCGCCACGTTCAGGCAGATCTTCAAGTCCTTTTGCAAGCTCATAGAACGGCGCAGGATCGTATTCTTCATCAATAATTTCAATATCAAGCCCAAGCTCACGAACCAGCCTTTTCAGTTCATCAAGGCGGTAGTCAAATTCCTCCTGCGGCGCAATATTGGGATTGCAGAAATACAGCGTAATGCGGAAATGCTCATGCAGGAAAAGCAGAGTATGGCTGCTGCACGGCGCACAACAGGCATGAAGCAGAAGTGACGGTTTTTCGCCGTTTTTTGTCAGTTCAGCAAGCTTATCGTCCAGAATTTTTCCGTAATTTACTTTTGGCATCACATTTCCTCAAGCTTTTTGAGTGCCTTGAGTTCCTCACGGTTGACCTTTATCTCAGCATCTTTCAGGAGTTTAACATCGGCTCTGTCGAGTGTCACAGGGACTTCCGACTTGTCTGTTTTAACTCTGAGCTTGCCTGTGATGAGATTGACTTCCTCGACTCTGCCCTTATCGCCGTCGGGAGTTACAACGATCGCACCGACCTTCGGGGTGATCTTCAGCAGTTCCTCGTATGCATTCTGCTCATTTTTGAGACAGCACATAAGTCTGCCGCAGGTACCTGATATCTTGGTAGGATTGAGGGAAAGTCCCTGTTCCTTAGCCATTTTTATTGAAACGGGCTGGAAATCGCCCATATATCCCTTACAGCAGAATTCACGTCCGCATATGCCGAGACCGCCGAGGATCTTTGCCTCGTCACGCACACCTATCTGACGAAGTTCGATACGTGTTCTGAATACAGATGCAAGGTCTTTTACAAGTTCACGGAAATCGACACGGTTTTCAGCAGTAAAATAGAACAAAAGCTTATTGTTGTCAAAAGTGCATTCAACATCAACAAGGTGCATATTGAGTTTGCGGAAGCGTATTTTCTCCTCGCAAATGCCGAAAGCATCTTTTTCACGCTGTTTATTTTTCTCGACTATCTTCATGTCAGCCTCGCTTGCAAGCCTGATAATAGGCTTCAGCGGTGAATTTATCTGATTGTCCTCGATCTCTCTGTTTGCGATAACGACCTCACCGCACTCGATGCCCCTGATAGTTTCGACGATGGCATGGTCTCCGACCTCAGCCTGAATTGTTCCTGGTGAGAAGTAATATATTTTTCCTACGCTTTTAAAGCGAATACCTACTATTTCTTTCATTTTATACTCCGTTCATGTTGCAAATCAACTGCAAACTGTAATTATTTCCGCTGAAAGTGCCGCCATTGCGAGAGGAATAGTGACATTGCTGTCAACAGCACGGTTAGCCTGTTCAATATGGCTGTGGATACGCAAAGCCTGTCCGGACGTGATGCATTCCGAAAGTCTGACTGCATACTCACGGGAACAGCCGATAGCCGCCGCATTGCTGTCCTTACCGATGACAGCGGCATCACGAATGAGCATATCGAGCATGGAAAGCACCGATTTTGCGTCATTTCTGCCGCTTCCGAGAGAAAAGAGCTGTGCATTCAGCGAATATTCATCTTTTCTTATTATACTATCAGCGAGCGATTTTGTCAAATCCACCTGTTTCCGCAGTTCCTCATTGACGATATAATCCGTACACATACCGATATTTCCATGAAAACAGCTTATTGCCTCTTTAATCTCGTCATCACCGAAACCGTTTTCGTGGAGAGCCGCATCTGTCTCTTTCTCGTTGCATTCCGAGACCGTAAAATTCACACAGCGTGAGATAATGGTGGGCAGGAAGTCATTGCGTGAATTGCAGGTGAATATGAAATATGCATAATCAGGCGGTTCTTCGATAAGTTTGAGGAGCATATTCTGAGTTCTCGTATCGATATTTTTGCAGTCGGCAAAGATATAGACCTTGCGGCCGATGTGGTTATTCGGCTTTATGAAAGCGTCGCTGATGATATTGCGTGCAGTTTCGACTGAAATTCCGCCGAGTTTGCCGCTTTTTTCGACATAAGTCACATCGGGGTGGAATTTTTTGCTGACGTTCTGACACGAATTGCAGACACCGCACGGTCTGCCGTCGATAGGATTTTCGCACAAAAGTGACTGTGTATAGTAATCGGCAAAAAGCTTGCGGCCGCTTCCCTTTTCGCCGCAGAACATGACCGACTGAACGGTATGTCCGTTTTTTATCATGCTTGCCAGAGTTGACAGCAGATATTCATTGCCATAGATCTTCTTCATTCTGTCGCCTCCCGTAGAATGCCGTCATACGCTGACGGTGTACATTTTCTATTGTAACATATTTTCTGAAAAAAAGCTACAATTTTTTTATTGTGGGGATTTCGCTTTATGCTGAATATTTGGAAATGCAGTTCTTTTCTGCTTCCCGATATGCAAAGGGGGAACTCGATAGGATGGGGAGAAATGCCGACTTTTACTGCGGTTTTATCGTTCTCCCCCTCATACAGTTTTCCCCTTTGCATATCGTGGAGCAGAACGACTGACAGTTTCGTAAAGAATGACATAGAACGAAAAATCCCCAATTTTCAGCAAAAATCCTCACAAATAATATTTAAGAATGCGTACCATTCGCAGTCTTGCCCTTATCATGACAGATGAGACACTTTGCGGAGTAATACCGAGCTTTTTTCCGATAGACACCATATCCATCTTCTTAAAATAGAAAAGCATAAAAACCTCTTTTTGTCTTGGAGTAAGCTCATTATTTATTACATTTATCAGCAGTTTTTTCAGAAAGCGTGATTTTTCCCCATCATCGCCGCTTTCAATTATTGCCCTGAGATTTTCGTCAGCCTCACCTGTAAAAGTATCGGAATAGCTTTCACGTCTCGGCACTTTCTGTACTCCTCCTGATATAAGAATTGAGATGTCCGATGATCTCCTCGATCTGGCAGTTCTCGTCATACAGAAGTTTGATACGCCTGTCAAGGCACAGTTCACTTATTTTTGTCAATTCGCCTTTTTTACGGAGTGCGCTTCTGAGAGCCACAAGCTCAACTATGCGTTCTTTTGCACGATCACTGCTTTCAATATAGCCTTTCAACATTGTTTCCATTTCTGAACCTCCTTAGCATGACATAAATAATTATCCGCACGAAATTTATTCCTTGCTTTATATTATAATTCACAAGTTTCACTTTGTCAAGTGAAATTCGATTTATATTTTATTTTTAACGATTTATACATATCCTCAATATGCACAGATAATAAAAAAGCGCCGTAGTATCGGTACTTCCAGAAATATATCATTTGTCCGCAAGGGGCACAAAGCCGGAAAATCCACAATTCATCAGCTTTATACAGCACATTATATACAGACAATGTGAAATTGCCTGAAATACAAAAAATGCCATGATATCCGTATACCATGGCAGATGACACTATTTTTTTCTGATGATTTTCGACATTTTCGGGACGCAGAATTCAAGCACAGCGCAGTACTTGTCAACTATCGTGATTATATAAGTTTCCCTGTATTTCGGGAGAGCACGGGTTGCGGGCCACATATGCTTCTCAATCATGTCACGTTCAAGACGGGTGATATCCGTAAGCTGTTCGGCATTGCGGAGTGCCTGAATTGAATGCATACTGCTATGTTTCGGCTGACCTTTTGAGCGTGACGAATTATACTCTTTCCTGTTGTAATAGAAAAGGTCATGCAGAAGACCTGCCCTTGCCGCAGAACGGGCATTCAGACCAAGGCGGCGGCACACGATATAGCTGTAATACGACACATTGACGCAGTGCTGAAACCGTGTCGTGGAGACATGATGCGTAATTAGTTTGAGCTGTTCAAGCTGTTCACACTCGATAATATCATCGATACAACTGTAATAACTGCAAAGGGTAAGCTCTTTTTTTGAGCCAATGGCATTCATGCGGCATTCTCCTTTCATGATACGTCTTTTATAAGGGCATCTCTAAAAAACCGTTTTGAGTAAGAAAAAACAGATAGGTGCAGCAGATGCAAGGAAAGCCCTTGAAGGCGTGCTTTCGCACTCCGAGAGGGATTGACACAGCATATGCTGTACATAGCTGTTTTTTCTCAGAAGGGTTTTTTAGAGGTGCCCATAAGTATTATACATCATTTTGTACAAAAAATCAATGGTTTTCTGTTATTTTTACAGACAAAAGCGGCTGTTTTTTTCAGCCGCTTCGGTCTTGAACACACCTAATATTTTATTTGGAATTTTCTAAGTATTGCCCTCGGAGTGAGCCATTATCTCCTCAATTGTCATAGGGAGTTTTTTGTATTCTCCGAGAATATATTTTTTCAGCACCATGATATCAGCCGACGTAATAACGCCGTCTTTCAGCATATCGGCACTTTCGAGCTGCAAGTCATTGATATATTTTATCTCGCCTGCAAGATAACGATTAATAGTTATAACATCAAACGGATCAATATCCTTATCGCCGTTGATATCGCCTGATGAAGCCGGAACTGTCTCAAATCTTTCGGGAATTGACTGACCGCTGAGATTTCCGTCAACGGTAACGAAAAACTGTTCCCAGTACCATTTATAGGTGCTGTTTTCATCATATGCAACGCCAACGCCTATATGTGTATAATTCGGATTAACTATTGCTTTCCAGTGGTCAGGAGAATTTCTCCACTGCTCAAAAGTTTCTTCGGGAGTAGGCGAACCTGCGGCGATATTTTCACCGGCTCTTGAATAAGGTACAAGGCTGTAATCAAGTATCGAGGCAAAATTTTCATCGCTGTCGGGGCGGATGTGGCTGAAGTCAAAAATTATCTCTCTTGAACGCTCCATAGCCTTATCGCAAAGGTACGGTACCATGTAAAGAGGTTCAAGACCAGCCTCTGCTCTTGCTTCGTTGACAAGAACAATGACTCTTTTCGCCATGAATTTGAGTGACTCCTCATCTGTGCCGTATGGATAATCAGCGGCTCTGGCAGGAAAGCATCTCAGACAGCATACTGCAATGGCAAAAGCTGAAATAACAGCCGAAATTTTTCGTCTTATTTTTGTAATGTTGTTCATAGATATCCCCCCTGTCAAAACTGATACATAATGTTATTGAAAGTGAAATATAATGCATTTCACTGTTTTTCTGTGTTGAGTATATTTTAGCATATGTTCACAGAAAAAGAAAGCCCTTTTGAATGATTTCATCACATTTCACAACATTTTTCTACGAATTGTACAAGTTTTCCGATACTCAGAGTATATTTTCTTCCTGATTATCCTCGCAAGACTACTCAATCGACGATATATTGCGAATTTCTTACAATCGTGCAAAAACTGTTAAACTAATATCATATAATATTAACATATTGTTTGTACAAATTCAGAAAATTATTATTACAACATTACATTTTATTTAAAACGATATTTTTGCTATTCATATCCATAGCAATTTTCGTTTTGTGCATTTATACCAACCAGCGGTCACAAAAAGCATAATTAAGCAACGAATTTAAGGCGTTTTTCAACATTAATATGGTAATTTTCACAAAATTGATGTTATCAAGGTAACTTTTATTGATTTTTTTATTCTGAAATGTTATAATTATCTTAATAGTTCACATATTCAGAATTTTGTATATTAATTACAAAATAATTTGGAGTGATTTTTATGAATGATACAATCAAGCCGCAGGACAAAGTTCCTGATGCCGACGGAAAAAACAACACAAAACCAAACGCCCCCAGAAAAGTAAAGATAGTCAGAGTTCGTCCGCATATAGCCAGAAAAGCCGACGAAACCGTTGATGAAACAAGAACTGCCGCACAGCAGCCTGAGCACGAACCGCCAAGGCAGGCTGTACCGCAGACACAAGCTCCGAGCGCTCCTAAGCAAGCCGTTCCTCAGACACAGGCTCCGAGTGCTCCTCAGCAAGCCGTTCCTCAGACACAGGCTCCGAGTGCTCCACAGCAAGCCGTTCCTAAGACACAGGCTCCGAGTGCTCCTCAACAAGCTGTTTCGCAAAATCCAAATTTTGATGCTCCACGTCAGCCTGTTCCTCAGAACCAGAATTTCGGCGCTCCACGTCAGCCTGTTCCTCAGAACCAGAATTTCGGCGCTCCACGTCAGCCTG
>JAKSQT010000061.1 GCA_024403995.1 Ruminococcus sp. | reverse complement strand
CACGCTGTTGGTGGAGGTCTCTTCGCCCTTGAGGTACTTGTAGTAGTGGCGCTGAACAGTACCATGTGCAGCTTCATACTCATACAGACCATCAGGTGAAACGAGTACAGATGTCATCATTGCAAGGCTGCCATAAGCTGTTGAAACCATGTCTGACATAACATCGCCGTCATAGTTTTTGCAAGCCCAGATATAGCCGCCGTTTGAACGGATAACTCTTGCAACAGCGTCATCAATGAGGGTGTAGAAATATGTGATGCCTGCTGCTTCATATTTTTCCTTGTATTCGTTGTCATAGATCTCCTGGAAGATATCCTTGAAGCGGTGATCATATTTCTTTGAGATAGTATCCTTTGAAGCAAACCATACGTCCTGTTTCAGGTCAAGACCATAGTTAAGACAAGCTCTTGCAAAGCCTGCGATAGACTGGTCAAGGTTGTGAAGTCCCTGAATAATGCCGTCACACTTTGTGAAATCATGGATAAGTTCTCTTGTTTCGTTGCCGTCCTTGTCTGTTACAACGAGCTCAGCCTTGCTGCCCTGTGCAACACGCATTTCGGTGTTCTTGTAAACATCGCCGTAAGCATGACGGGCAATAGTGATAGGTTTTGTCCATGTCGGGATGTAAGGCTCAATTCCCTTTACGATGATTGGAGTACGGAAAACAGTGCCGTCAAGTGCTGCACGGATAGTTCCGTTTGGTGACTTCCACATCTGTGTGAGGTTGTATTCAGGCATTCTTGCTGCATTAGGTGTAATAGTAGCACACTTTACAGCAACGCCGTACTTCTTTGTAGCCTCTGCGGAATCGATTGTGATCTGATCCTTTGTAGCCTCACGGTTTTTGAGTCCGAGGTCATAATATTCTGTATTAAGCTCTACATATGGTTCAAGGAGAGTTTCCTTTATCCACTGCCAGAGTATTCTGGTCATCTCATCTCCGTCCATTTCGACGAGAGGAGTTTTCATTATAATTTTAGACATATAAATATCTCCTTTACAAATGCTGATAATTTATATTATCGGTTTAATAAGCAGTATCAGAAAAACAGAAAGCATAATAAGTCCTGTTATATCTACAATTTTCTGGAAACCTGACCATTTACTGCTTTTGATATGCTTGTACATATTTATTCCCCAGAATACAAGCATCAGGAATACGAAAAAAATAAATAATTCTATTAATCCTAACATAATAACAGTTCAAGATACAAAGTCGGTTTATGTACTTTACGCAATTCAGCGTGTTATGGTCAATAATAAAAATACCACTATTAAAGGCACAATAACAACTATGCTTCTTATAAAAGCGTATTTCCATTCAAGATTTTTTTGAAGTGATTATTAAAAGTAACGGATAAAAAAGCAAACGCCACGCCAAATATAAAATATTCAGCAGACATAGTATGCTCACCGCCCAAAAGTCTTGCCAGGGCACAGTTTGCCAGTGCTCCCTCCCAGATATGGAAAGAGCATTATCAGTGCCACGTCTGAAGTATCGTTATGCCTGTGAAAGCTGTTACTCTGACTTATGGCTTGATTTTCCTTAATGCTATAATCAGTATTAATATTTTACCCCGTATCCAATTATGCGCCAGTATTATTTCCCGTGTTTTGCACTGCGGTATACGGAATATCCATATACCGCAGCACAGTATATTACTTCATTGATTCTCTTGTATAGTCGAGCAGACCGCCTGCAAGCATAATATCCTTTGTACGGCCTGAAAGTTCACAGAGTACAGGAATTTCCTTACCATTAGTCTTGTTGAGTACAGTAAGCTGTGTCTGTCCTGCCTCAACAGCCTTTCTTACATCAGCAAGTACAAGCTGATCGCCCTGTGCGATTGAATCATAGTCAGCCTCATTTACAAATGTAAGCGGAAGAATGCCTGCATTGATAAGGTTTGCTCTGTGGATTCTTGCGAATGACTTTACAAGAACTGCCTTTACGCCAAGATAGAGCGGTGCAAGTGCTGCGTGTTCTCTTGATGAGCCCTGACCGTAGTTTGAGCCGCCGACAATAATGCTCTTGCCGAGGGACTTAGCTCTCTCAGGGAAAGCTTCATCGCAGACAGCAAAGCAGTACTGTGAGATCTTCGGAACATTTGAACGGAGCGGAAGAATCTTTGCTCCCGCAGGCATAATGTGGTCAGTTGTGATGTTGTCGCCTACCTTGAGTGAAACAGGAGCATCAATTGTTTCAAGAAGCGGAGCTGTTTCCGGATATGGCTTGATGTTTGGTCCACGGAGTATCTCAACGCTGTCCATTTCAGCTTCAGCAACAGGAGGTACGACCATATTGTCGTTTATTGTGAATATCTCAGGAAGCTTGAATTCAGGCATTTCGCCAAGCTCTCTCGGGTCTGTGAGGTAGCCTGTAAGAGCTGATGCAGCAGCCATTTCAGGTGATACAAGATAGATCTGACCGTCCTTTGTTCCTGAACGTCCCTCAAAGTTTCTGTTGAATGTACGGAGTGAGATACCCTTTGAATTAGGTGACTGTCCCATACCGATACATGGACCGCAAGCACTTTCAAGGATTCTTGCGCCAGCCTCGATGAGGTCGGAAAGAGCGCCGTTCTGTGCGAGCATATTGAGAACCTGTTTTGAACCAGGAGCAATTGCAAGTGAAACATCAGGGTTAACAGTCTTGCCCTTTAAGATATGTGCAACCTTGAGCATATCAAGGAGTGATGAGTTTGTGCATGAACCGATGCAGACCTGATCGATCTTGAGTCTTCCGATCTCCTCAACGCTCTTTACGTTGTCAGGAGAATGAGGACAAGCTGCAAGAGGAACAAGCTTGCTGAGGTCAATTGTGAGTTCTTCATCGTAAACAGCATCTTCATCAGCGGCAAGAGGAGTCCATACTTCTTCACGCTGCTGTGCTTTGAGGAACTTCTTTGTGATCTCATCTGACGGGAAAATAGATGTTGTAGCGCCAAGTTCTGCGCCCATATTTGTGATAGTAGCTCTTTCGGGAACGGAGAGTGTCTTTACGCCTTCGCCGACATACTCGATAACCTTACCTACGCCGCCTTTTACAGAAAGTCTGCGGAGAACTTCAAGAATAACATCCTTTGCGGCAACCCATGGCTGGAGTTTGCCTGTGAGTTCAACCTTAACGACTTTCGGACAGGTGATATAGTATGCGCCTCCGCCCATAGCAACAGCAACATCAAGTCCGCCTGCGCCGATAGCGATCATGCCGATACCGCCGCCTGTTGGAGTATGGCTGTCAGAGCCGATGAGTGTCTTACCAGGGATGCCAAATCTTTCAAGGTGTACCTGATGGCAGATACCATTGCCCGGACGTGAGAAATATATGCCGTGTTTTTTTGCAACACTGCCGATAAATCTGTGGTCATCAGCATTTTCAAA
Source organism: Ruminococcus sp. (assembly GCA_024403995.1). Lineage (GTDB taxonomy): Bacteria > Bacillota > Clostridia > Oscillospirales > Ruminococcaceae > Ruminococcus. The sequence goes on along the minus strand of JAKSQT010000061.1, from coordinate 11,512 downwards.
GCCGTTCTGGAGTGTATTGTGGTCTATGTAAGCAACTGAACGCTCTGTCTTTACTCTTGGCACACCGATAGCTTCAAATTCGAGGTATGCCATAGTACCTGTAGCGTCCTGAGTAAGAGTCTGGTCGATTCTGATACCGATTTCCTGACCTTTTACATACTCGCCGTCTACAAGGTGAGCTTTAAGAATTTTTTCTGTTAAAGTTAATCCCATTGAGATCATTCCTTTCAAAACATAAGAATACTTTATAATTTTACAACATTTTATATACTTTGTCAAGATTTAAACAAACTATTTTTTATTTTTTCACAAAATATTATTCTTTTCAAAAGAAAATCCCCGAAAAATCGGGGATTTTTTGCTTATATATCATTTCTGATTATATCGTCAAGAGTTTCTCTCTTTACAGCAATTCTTGATTTGCCGTCCTTTACGAAAACAACTGCCGGCTTACACAGTCTGTTGTAATTTGATGACATTGAGTAGTTGTATGCACCTGTAGCACATACAGCAAGGATATCCCCTGCCTCGGCGTGCTGCAAAGGCATATTCTCGCCGATAAGATCACCGCTTTCACAACATTTGCCTGCGATAGTAACTTTCTCGCTGCGTTCCTCGGAAGCCTTGTTTGCAACTACAGCATCATATTCAGACTGATAAAGAATATATCTCGGGTTATCAGCCATACCGCCGTCAACAGAAATATATGTACGGATATTCGGGATAACCTTTCTTGCACCGACTGTATAGAGCGTGATACCGGCAGATGCAGCGATAGAGCGTCCCGGTTCAAGATAGATGAAAGGCTGACTGAGACCAAGCTCAGAACATTTGCTCTTTACAACAGCAGATACTCTTTCCATATACATCTCAAAAGGCTTCGGATCATCTGAATTAACGTATTTTATGCCGAAACCGCCGCCGAGATTAAGTCCTTTGACTTCATAGCCGAGTTCATTTTTGATTTTTGCAATGAAACCAAGCATTACTTCTGCGGCTTCTTCTAAAGGAGTGATGTCGAATATCTGTGAGCCGATATGGCAGTGGAGACCGGCAAGTTCAACATTTTTGCATGAAAGAGCACGTTTTACGGCATCGAAAGCCTCACCTGTCTCAAGTGCAAAGCCGAATTTGCTGTCGATCTGACCTGTTTTGATGAATGCGTGTGTATGAGCATCAATTCCGGGCTTGATACGGAACATGATATGCGGTCTTTTGCCTTTTTCAGCGGCAAGCTTTTCAAGTCTGTCAAGTTCGCTTATATTGTCAACAACAATGTTGCCAACGCCGAATTCAAGTGCAAGCTCAAGTTCCTCGTCTGTCTTGTTATTGCCCTGAAAACCGATCTTTTCCATTGGAAAGCCAGCCTTCATTGCAGTATACATCTCACCTGCGGAAACGACTTCAAGTCCGAGTCCCTCATCAGCTATTACCCTGCACATTTCCATGCAGGAAAAAGCCTTGCTTGCATAGCAGACACGTCCCTGTCCGCCATAGTATTTGTCGATGCTGTTTTTGAAGCGCTGACAACTTTCTCTGATAACAGCCTCGTCCATGACATAGAGCGGAGTACCATATTCTGCGGCAAGCTCGGTGGTATCTATACCGCCGATAGTAAGATTGCCTTTTTCATTTATATCAAGATTATTTGAAACAAACATTTTATATCTTCCTTTCAGAAAAAATCATTCGTTATCGTCAGCGATATCCTCAACGATAGCTTTCAGTTCATCAACGCCTTCACCTGTCTGAGATGAAAACGGAATAATGTGAATATCCTCAAAACATGGTATTTCCGATTTGAAAGCTTCCATGCGTTTGACTCTTTCAGTTTTGTTGAGTTTATCAGCCTTGGTCAGCACAAGTACAAACGGCATTTCCGTATCGATAAGGTAATCTATCATCATAATGTCGTCTTTTGTTGGAGCATGACGCATATCAACGAGCATGAAAACGAGTCTGATATCCCTGTCAGAGCTGAGATATCCATCGATAAGACCTGACCAGCGTTCTTTTTCGGACTTGGCGACTTTTGCATAGCCGTATCCAGGCAGGTCAACAAAGTATATATTTTCAAGCCCGTAGAAGTTTATGGTAGCCGTTTTTCCGGGGACCGAGCTTACTCTTGCGAGATTTTTTCTATTGAATAATTTATTTATAAGTGTGGATTTACCGACATTTGAATGACCTGCAAACGCAATTTCCATGCGTTCTGATTCAGGTATCTGTGAGAATTTTCCATATGCGGCTGAAAATTCAGCCTTGTTATAGTTCAGCTTCACAGCGATCACTCCTCATGGTAATATTTATTCTCTAATAAGTGCAGTTTCAAGTACATCGTCGAGAGTTTCGGCAAATACAAATTCAACTGCATTTTTTACAGCATCGTCAACTTCTTCAAGGTCAGGCTTATTGGCTATCGGAATGATGACCGTCTTTTTGCCTGCCTTGTAAGCAGCCATTGTTTTCTCACGCAGACCGCCTATCGGAAGTACCTTGCCGTGGAGAGTTATCTCACCTGTCATGGCGATATCTGCTCTTACAGGAAGTCCTGAAAGTGCCGAAACAAGAGCAGTTGTCATTGTTACGCCTGCGGAAGGGCCGTCCTTTGGCACAGCACCTTCGGGAGCGTGTATATGAATATCATTCTCTTTATAGAAATCAGGATTGATGTTATACTTATCAGCAATACTTCTGACATAGCTTACAGCTATCTTTGAGCTTTCCATCATGACATCGCCAAGAGAGCCTGTTACTTCAGTTTTGCCTGTACCCTTGAGCACAATTACTTCAAGCGGCATGAGCACACCGCCCACGGAAGTCCATGCAAGTCCATTTACAACGCCGACCTGATTTTTCTTAGATGATATATCTTCCAGATACTTCTTGATGCCGAGATATTCATTCAGATCGCTGCTGCGTATAAGGATTCGTTTTGCTTCGCCTGATGCGATCTTCTTTGCAGCTTTGCGGCAGAGTGAAGCGATCGTTCTTTCAAGAGTACGGACTCCTGCCTCCTTGGTATAGAACTGGATGACATCATTTACTGCTTTGTCATCAATACGGAGCTGTGAAGCTTTTAAACCGTGTTCTTTAAGCTGCTTCGGAATGAGATGATTTTTTGCAATATGGAATTTTTCCTCCGCAGTATAGCTTGGAAGCTCTATAACTTCCATACGGTCAAGCAGCGGCGCAGGGATATTTGATACATTGTTGGCTGTTGTGATGAAAACGGCTTTGCTCAGATCAAACGGTACTTCAATGAAATGATCTCTGAAAGCATTATTCTGCTCGCTGTCAAGGACTTCAAGCATAGCAGATGATGGATCGCCCTTTATATCGCTGCACAGCTTGTCGATCTCGTCGAAAAGAATAAGCGGATTTGCACTTCCTGCCTGAGTGAGGGCAGTTATGATACGTCCCGGCATAGCGCCGACGTATGTTTTTCTGTGTCCACGGATATCAGCTTCATCACGTACACCGCCAAGTGAAACACGTGCATATTTGCGTCCCATAGCCTTTGCAATAGACTTGGCAATTGAAGTTTTTCCGATACCGGGAGGGCCGGCAAGACAGATTATCTGTCCCTTTATTTCGGGATTCAGCATATGAACAGCAAGAAATTCAAGAATACGTTCCTTGACCTTTTTTAAACCGTAATGGTCTTTTTCAAGGACAGCCTCAGCCTTGTCAAGTGACATTTTTGCTTTGGTATATTTGCCCCACGGCAGATCAAGAACAGTGTCAAGATAATTCTTGATAACAAAAGCTTCCTGAGAAGACGGCGGCAGCTTTGTAAGCTTATCAGCCTCTTTAAGGAGCTTTTCTTTGCTTTTGTCATCGATTTTCAGATCCATTATATCGTTGATATAGGCATAAGCTTCCTCAGTTTCGTCTTCACCGAGCTGCTCCTGAATGATTTTCATCTGTTCACGGAGATAGTATTCACGCTGTCCTTTATCGATGCTGTTTTTTGTCTGTTCACTAATCAGATTTTCAAGTTCAAGTATCTCCACTTCTGAACTCAGACACGCATAAAGCACAGACAGCTTATTTATAACATTTGTTTCTTCAAGCAGAGTCTGCTTGTCTCTGTAGTTAAGATTACAGTTAAAGGTAACTGTCTCGAAAAGCTTTGTCGGAGAATCCTGCGTCATGACAGATGTAAGCAGTTCCTTAGGCATTTTCGGAAAATATGATGCATAGCGCTCGAAAATATCCTTGACAGACCGCATGAGAGCTTCTGCTTCAACTTCGTCATACTTAGCACGGGAATATGTCGGAGTACGTTTTACAACAGCTTTCAGAGCATTTCCGTCATCTATAAGCTTGATGAGATTTGCCTTGTAAACGCCTTCAACAAGAACCTTCATGATATTATCGGGCAGTTTAAGCACCTGTTTTATTTCTGCAACAACGCCGACTTTGTACAGGTCTGATGCTTTGGGTGAATCCACAAAAGCTTCATGCTGTGCAACGAGAAAGAGTTTTCCTCCGGATTTGAGTGAACGCTCTACTGCGGCGACTGATTTTTCTCTTGAAACATCGAAATGCATGACCATTTTAGGAAATGCTACAAGTCCCCTCATGGCGACTGTATATAAAACTGTTTCGTTTTCCAAATTTTTTTCACTTTTAATTATCTGCTCCATTATACCACCACATTTCCTTTTTAATGAGCCTCTGATATTTTAGAATAATTAGAGTCATCTCTGCATAATGCAGCATCTGCCGCACAATCTTTGTGCAGTGTTGACTATATATTCTATATTTATTATACTATAAAGACAATAAAAATGCAAGTCAAAATTTGTAATAAAGTATAAATATGTAAAAAATAAGCTGTACAGTAAAAAATACTGTACAGCTTATAGCAACACCGCACAAAGAACAGATAATAATTAAGCTGTATTATTCGGCTTTTTTTGTTTTGGGTGCGGTTTTAGGTGCTGTTTTTTTAGTTTTTGAAGCTGTTGTTTTGCCGGTGGATGATGTACCTGATGCCGCTTTGCGCTTCACAATTTTTGGTTCTGCATCATTCAAAACGCATTCTGCTGTAACAATAACCTTTGCGATCTTTTCATCTGACGGAGCAGTGAACATGGTATTTTTGAGGATGCCCTCCATAATTGAACGCAGACCTCTTGCACCTGTTTTCTGTGCAATAGCCTTCTTGGCAATTTCAATAAGAGCATCTTTCTTTATTTCAAGTTCAATGTTATCATAAGCAAAAAGCTTCTGATACTGTTTGAGCAATGCATTTTTCGGCTCAGTGATAATACGTGTGAGGGCTGCCTCATCAAGTTCTTCAAGCACTGAAATTACCGGAAGTCTGCCGACAAATTCAGGCACCATGCCGAATTTTACAAGATCCTTCGGAACTACCTGTTTAAATATATTGCTTTCTTCCTGACGAGTTTTGATCTCGCCGCCGAAACCGATCGGAGCTTTTGAAACACGAGTCTGAATCTGTTTTTCAAGACCGTCAAAAGCACCGCCGCAGATAAAGAGGATATTCTTGGTGTTGATCTGGATAACTTCCTGATTCGGGTGCTTTCTGCCGCCCTGAGGAGGAACGTTTGAAACAGTTCCCTCAATAATTTTAAGGAGAGCCTGTTGAACGCCTTCACCGCTTACATCACGGGTGAGAGACGTGTTTTCGGATTTCCTTGCGATTTTGTCGATTTCATCTATATAGATAATGCCTTTCTCAGCAGCTTTGATATCAAAATCAGCAGCCTGAATAAGTCTCAGAAGGACGTTTTCAACGTCATCACCGACATAGCCAGCCTCAGTGATAGTGGTAGCATCTGCAATAGCGAACGGAACATTCAGAAGCTTTGCAAGAGTCTGAGCAAGAAATGTCTTGCCGACACCTGTAGGTCCGAGAAGAAGAACATTGCTTTTCTGAAGGTCTACACCATCTTTGTCAGTAGTCTCACCGTTTTCGTCCTGACTTGCAATTCTCTTGTAATGGTTATAAACTGCTACTGCAAGAGATTTTTTTGCTTCATCCTGACCGATAACATATTCATCAAGATGTTTTTTTATCTCAACAGGCTTCAGCAGTTTCATTCCATCTTTTCCGGGATTTTTTGATGATGAAGCCGATTTCTTATGTGCCTTTGCAAGATTAGCGCCAAAAAGCATTTCATAGCAGTATGCAACGCATTCATCACAGATATTTACCGAGCCTGCCGAAAGAATACTTGAACAGAGATTTTCAGGTTTGCCGCAAAAACTGCAGCTTTTTAAATTCTGACTCATTTACAAAACCTACCTTTTGGCAATGACCTTGTCAATAAGACCGTAGTCACAGGCTTCCTGAGCTATCATATAGTTATCACGTTCACAGGCAGTATGGATCTCCTCGATTGATTTGCCTGTATTTTCAGCAAGGATAGCTTCAAGTCTGTCTCTTGTTTTTTCGAGATTTTTTGCGTGTATCATAATATCTGTCTGCTGTCCGCCGAGACCTCCGCCGATGAGCGGCTGGTGAATCATGATCTCGCTGTTCGGCAGAGCAAAACGCTTGCCCTTTGCACCCGATGAAAGGAGAAATGCTCCCATGGAAGCAGCCATACCGATGCATATAGTGGATACATCGCACTTGATATAGTTCATTGTATCATAGATAGCCATACCGGCGGTAACAGAACCTCCGGGACTGTTGATATAAAGTGAAATGTCCTTTTCGCTGTCCTGGCTTTCAAGGTAAAGGAGCTGTGCCACAACAAGGCTTGCTGTAGCATCATTTACCTGATCTGACAGCATGATTATTCTGTCATTCAGCAGACGTGAGAAGATATCGTATGATCTTTCTCCACGGCTTGTCTGTTCAACAACATAAGGTACTAAACTGCTCATAATTCATCGCCCTTTCTTCTAAAAACAGTTGTCCCACATTAGCTGCGGGACAACATAAGTACAATATTTGTCGTAAAAAGATTATTCAGCTACAGCGTTTTCCATTACAAGGTCAACAGCCTTCTGAACCTTGAGGTCAGCAACATAATCATTCATAGGAATGAATCTCTTGACCATTTCAACGTCCATCTTGTTTGCAGCTGCAACTTCAGCAAGACCATTGTTGATATCTTCCTCTGTAGCTTCGAGGTTTTCAAGTTCAGCGATCTTTTCGAGAGCAAGTCTGAGCTTAACTTCATTAACTGCTCTGTCTCTGTATGTCTCTCTGAATGAATCCATATCCATACCTGTATACTGGAAGTAGAGATTGATATCCATGCCCTGTGACTGGAGCTGCTGCTCAAATGAACGCATAAGAGCATCGATTCTCTGCTCATACATACAGTTAGGAATCGGACAGTCGATCTTAGCAACGAGCTGTTCCATAAGAGCATTTTCAAAAGAAGCTTCAGCCTGATTTACAGCAGCTTCTTCAAGCTTTGTCTTGATATCTTCTCTGTAATCGGCAACTGTTTCAAATTCTGTAGCATCCTTGATAAGTTCGTCATCGATCTCAGGAAGTTCCTCATAGCTGATAGCCTTGAGCTTAACCTTGAATACAGCTTCCTTGCCTGCATAATCAGTCATCTGATAGTCTTCAGGGAAAGTTACTGTAACATCAAATTCATCGCCGATGTTGTGACCAACGATCTGATCCTCAAAACCAGGGATAAACTGACCGCTGCCGAGACGGAGAGGATGATCCTCGCCCTTGCCGCCTTCAAATGCCTCATCGCCGAAGAAACCTTCAAAGTCAATAATAACTTCATCTTCAAGCTGTGCAGCTCTGTCGTCTACAGAAACTATACGAGCGTTCTTCTTTCTGATGATATCGATCTGCTTGTCGATGTCCTCTTCAGTGATCTCCTTAACTTCCTTTGCAGCCTTCATGCCCTTGTAGTCAGAAATTTCAACAACAGGCTTTGTAACGCAAACAGCAAGAATCTCAACGCCTTCTGCCTTGCTTACGGAAGTTACTTCAACGTTCGGTCTGTCAACGAGCTGGAGACCTGTCTCAGTTACAGCTGCATCGAGCTCAGGACCGAGGAGTGAGTTGATAGCTCCCTCATAGAAAGCGCCTTCACCAAACTGCTGTTCAGCAATCTTACGTGAAACCTTGCCCTTTCTGAATCCCTTTAACTGGATATTCTTCTTCTGACGCTGATATTCCTGTTCAACTGCTGCCTCAAAAGCAACAGGATCGATTGAAATAACTAACTCTGTAGTATTCACATCTGTTTTGGTTGATGATTTTAAACTCATAATAGATACGTCCTCCATTAATTATATAACATACTTGGTATATTATACCACATTTTAATTTATTTTTCCACTGATTTTTAATACTTCTGCGCTTTAAACAAATTACAGTATTTTTTCTGGAATGAATTGTAAATAATCACCTGAAACAAGATGATAATTCACGTCATCATACGTATTTGTCACGCAAAGTTCATGAAGATGCCTGCCGTGAACATGACCGTAATAACAGTGCTCTATTTTATTGCGGTAAAGCACTTCCAGAATGTCATAATTAAAGTTTGAAGCAAAAATCGGCGGATAATGCATAAAAACAATCGGTTTAAGATTTTCGGAAAGCGCAGACTGAATTGATGTTTCAAGTCTCTGTACTTCCCTTTTCAGAACCTTTTCGTCCTGAGTTTCACCGTTCATGCTGACCCAGCCACGAGTACCGCAGATGCCGTATTCTCCGTAGCGGTAGTGATTGTTATGAAGAATTTTTATGGTATCAAATCCTTCACTGCTGAGGAAAGCTTCCATTTTGTGCATGGTGTTCCACCAGTAGTCATGATTTCCCTTGATAATTATCTTTGTTCCGGGCAGCTCGTTTATGAAACGAAAATCAGCCGCAGCCTCCGCCATGGACATTCCCCACGAAATATCCCCCGGCAGAACTATCGTATCTTCATCACTGATAAGCTTTTCCCAGTTTTCTTTTATACGTTCCTGATAATTGTCCCAGCCTGCAAAAACACTCATGGTCTTTGACGGGGTGGACTGACAGAGATGCAGGTCAGAAAGTACAAACAGGCTCATTTTTATTCACCGAGTTTTTTGAGCACATAGTCTTTCTGCTGTGCCTTTTCTATTGTGTCGTTAAATCTTTCAGGCTTATTTTTAAGTTCTGCAAGTGCATTTGGTACAGGAAGCTTTGAAAGCTCTGCAAGTTTGTCTATCATAGCATATTCATCAAGATCAGACTTTCCGTTCTGAACAGCTTCAAGAACTGCTGCGCTGAATTTGTATGGGCTTGCAGTAGATGCTATAACAGTCTTTGTTGTATCACCGGTAGTTTCCTTGTAGTCATTATAAACCTTGACAGCAACGGCTGTGTGAGTATCACAGGTATATGAATATTTATTGTATACACCACGGATAGCAGCCTTTGTCTCATTGTCATCACAGAAACCTGCGGCAAATTCTTCCTTCAGCTTTGCCTTAACGTCGTCATTTACCTCATAGCAGCCCTCAGATGCAAGCTGACCGAACCAGCTTCTGATAAGTGCATCATTGCAGCCTGTCATGAGATAAAGCAGTCTTTCAAGGTTGCTTGAAATAAGAATATCCATTGACGGTGAAACTGTAGCATAGAACTTGCGGTTTCTGTCATAAACGCCGGTATTGATAAAATCAGTAAGTACGTTGTTGATGTTTGAAGCACAGATGAGCTTATTTACCGGAATGCCCATATGCTTTGCATAGTAAGCAGCAAGAATATTGCCGAAATTTCCCGTAGGAACAACAATGTTGATCTTTTCACCGAGTTCGATCTCTCCGTCCTTGACAAGATCAGCATAAGCAGATACATAGTAAACTATCTGCGGAACGAGTCTGCCCCAGTTGATGGAGTTTGCGCTTGAGAACATCTTGCCGTTTTCAGCAAGCTTAGCCTTGACATCTTCATTTGTAAAAATAGCCTTTACACCGTTCTGGCAGTCGTCGAAGTTGCCCTTGATAGCGCATACGCCGACATTTGAGCCTTCCTGAGTCTTCATCTGACGCTTCTGCATCGGGCTTACGCCGTCCTCAGGATAGAATACGAGGATAGAAGTTCCCTCAACATCCTTGAAGCCTTCAAGTGCAGCCTTTCCTGTATCACCTGATGTAGCAACAAGAATAACTATCTTCTTATCGAGATTTATTTTCTTTGCGGAAGTTGTAAGGAAATATGGAAGAATCTGGAGAGCCATGTCCTTGAATGCGCAAGTTGGTCCGTGCCAGAGTTCAAGCATATAAGTGCCGCTGAAAAGATGTGCTATTTCAGCAATGCTTTCAGTCTCGAAATTCTTTGTTGAGTAAGCATTGTCTGTGCAGTAATGTATCTCAGCATCAGTAAAATCAGTGAGATACTTTGCAAAAACAAATGCTGCTCTGTCAGCATAGCTCATGCCGCCGAGAGCCTTTATATCTTCAAGTGACAGCTCAGGAATGCTTTCAGGAACAAAAAGTCCTCCTTCGGAAGAAATACCCTGAGTAATAGCCTCAGCGCTTGTTACTTTGACACCGCTGTTTCTTGTGCTTTTATAAAACATAATATCACCTTTCAGAAAAAAATATTGAAGCCTGTTGTATCATAGGCATTATTTATGTAGTCAATACTCAGAACTACGCCGTTTTCGGCAATTACCTCAGCCACATCAAATCTTGGCTGAAGAACTGTCGGATGCTTTATGCAGTAATCGGCAGCAGTTCTTATTATCAATCCACGCTTCCGCTTGTTTACAGCTTCAAAACCTGAAACAAGGCTGTCTTTTTTGCGTGTCTTGACTTCGACAAAAGCAATATAGTCGCCGTTGCAGGCGATAATGTCGATCTCTCCGCCTTTGATCCGATAATTTCGTGCGGCGATCGTATATCCGTGCTCAGTGAGATAGCTGCAAACGCTGTCTTCGCCGAGTTTTCCTATTTCACTTTTCGTCATCGGTCAGTTTTTTAAGGAATGTCTTTCTGTGAACATCAGAGATTCCGAATTGTGCAAGCTTTTCATAGTGCAGCTTTGTACCATATCCCTTATGCTGTTCAAAGCAGTACTGCGGATAATCGGCAGCAAGCTTTTTCATATATCTGTCTCTTGCTACTTTTGCAAGTACAGATGCAGCAGAAATTGATGCAGAAGTTGCATCTCCCTTGATGACGAATCGCTTTTCACATTTTATGTCAGGCAGTCTGTTGCCATCGATGAGCGCAATATCAGGTGTTTTGTCAAGACCTTCCACTGCACGTTTCATTGCGAGCATAGTAGCCTGCAATATGTTCAGCTTGTCGATCTCTTCAACGCTTGCTGTTGCAATACAATATGCATCTGCCTTTTGGATAATTTCATCATAGAGAAGTTCACGTCGTTTTTCTGATATCTTTTTGCTGTCATTGAGATAGTCAATAAGTACGCCGTCTGTGAGAATAACAGCAGCAGCATAAACATCTCCTGCAAGAGGACCTCTGCCTGCCTCGTCAACGCCGCAGATCACGGGATATTCCCTGCGCAGCTCTGAATCGTATTCAAAAAGCTCCTTGTGAAGTTTTT
>JAKSQT010000060.1 GCA_024403995.1 Ruminococcus sp. | reverse complement strand
CTGTACCTATCTGCTTTTTCTTACTCAAAACGGGTTTTTAGAGATGCCCATATTTATATTATACTATCTGTACGGAACGCTGTCATGTATCTTGCGGAACACATCAACCTGATTAATATCAATTACTGTTAAAATCTTGACATTTGACGAAAAGCGATATATAATATATATTATAATATTATATGCAGAGATGCATGAATGGAGGTAAAAATGAAAGGAAAACGATTCAAAAGAGCAACAGCCCTGCTTAGTACAGCGGCGATGCTACTGACGTATGCGGATCTTTCTGCAATCAACTTCTCGGTACACGCCGAGGAAAATGACGATGAACCGAAACTTACCGATTTTGACGTAAATGGAAACGGAATAATTGAGGAAGGAGAAAAGGACTGGGGCTATGCGCTTGATTCTGCTGATGACCTTTACTGGTTTGCAGACAAGGTTAACAATGACAATGCAAACTATGGCAGCGCAAATGCATTCCTTGCCTGCGACATCACAGTAAACAGCGATGTTCTCAACGAAAACGGCGGACTTAATGAAGGCGATTTCAAGGCATGGACACCTGTCGGAGCTTATAATGAAATTAAAGAGGAATACTACTATTATTCAGGCACATTTGATGGAAATAATAAAACGATAAGCGGACTTTATTTCAACAATGATAGTCAGAGGTATGTCGGTTTGTTCGGCTATGTTGGCACAGGTGGTAAAATACAAGATGTTACCATAGCAGACAGCTATATGTATGGTAAAACTAAAGTTGGCGGTATCTGCGGAAATAATAATGGCACAATCTCAAACTGCTATAACACAGGCGACGTTACAGGTACAGAAAATTATGTTGGCGGTGTCTGCGGAAATAATACTGGCACAATCTTAATCTGCTATAACACAGGCGACGTTACAGGTACAGAAAAATATGTCGGCGGTGTCTGCGGAAGTAATACTGGTGGTTCAATCTCAAACTGCTATAACACAGGCGACGTTACAGGTACAGGAAATTATGTCGGCGGTGTCTGTGGACGTAATACTGGTGGTTCAATCTCAAACTGCTATAACACAGGAGACGTTACAGGTACAGGAAATGATGTCGGCGGTGTCTGCGGAAATAATCTTCAAAGTGAAATCTCAAACTGCTATAACACAGGCGACGTTACAGGTACAGGAAATAATGTCGGCGGTGTCTGCGGAAGTAACCCAGGCACAATCACAAACTGCTATTACCTTGACACAATAGCAGAAAACGGCATAGGTAACGTAGATGATGAGACAGGTTCAGCAGAAGCAAAGTCTGCCGAACAGTTTGCAAGCGGTGAAGTCTGCTGGCTTCTTAACGGCGGTGAAACACAGGCTGAAACCCCTGCATTCTACCAGACTCTTGGCGAAGATGCTTTTCCTGTTCTCGACAGCACGGACAACATGGTTTATAAAAATAAAGCCTGCGACGGAGTAAGCGATTACTATAATCATGAAAACAAAGATCAGGAACATTCATACGAAAACGGCTTCTGTACTATTTGTGACGGTTATCAGCCAGCGACAACTGTTAAAGACGTAAACGATATTGACGGCGACGGACACACTGACGATGATGTATACGAAATCTCAAATGCAGGTCAGCTTTACTGGTTTGCAGACAAGGTTAACAATGAACACTATGGTAGCGCAAACGCTGTTCTTACAAAGAATATCACAGTAAACAGCGGTGTTCTTGATGAAGACGGCGAGCTTAATTCAGATACAAGCGATTTCAGAGTATGGACACCGATCGGATACTACGATTACGTAAACAAAAAATCATATAGTTATTATGGCGCATTTGACGGTGCTGGTCACACAATAAGCGGACTTTATTTCAATGGCAGCAGTGCAAATAATGTCGGCTTGTTCGGATATGTTGGCACAGGTGGTAAAATACAAGATGTTACCATAGCTGACAGCTATTTCTGCGGTAAAGAAAAAGTTGGCGGTGTCTGCGGGTACAGCTATTGCGCCACAATTCAGAAATGTTCTAATACAGGTAAAGTTACAGGTACTGAAAATGTCGGCGGTGTCTGCGGATATGTCTATAAAAGGACAATCGAAAACTGCTATAACACAGGAAAGGTTTCGGGTAATAGTTGTATCGGCGGTATCTGCGGATATAACGATGAAAAAAACACAATCCAAAATTGTTATAACACAGGTGCAGTTTCAGGGGATACGATAGTCGGCGGTATCTGTGGTAAAGTCAACTATACAAGTCTTTCAAGTAATGCTTACAAGATGGTTATAAACTGCTATAACACAGGTAAAGTTACAGGTAATACGTATGTCGGCAGTATCAACGGAAGTGGTGAAAGCAAATTAATCGAAAACTGCTATTACCTTGGAACTGAGGGTGTAAGCGGCAGAGGCGGTGGACCTGATTATGCAGGTTCAACAGAAGTAAAGTCTGCCGAGCAGTTTGCAAGCGGTGAAGTCTGCTACCTTCTTAACGGCGGTGAGACACAGGCTGAAACTCCTGTATTCTTCCAGAATCTCGAAGACAAAAAAGATGATTTACCAGTCCTCGACAGCAAGCACAGCAGAGTTTATCTGACAACGAATTGTGTTGTATATTCAAATACCTATATAGGAATGAAAAACCATTCACCTGAATCCCAAAAGAAGGATGCAACTTGTACTGAGGACGGTCATTCAGAATACTGGTACTGCAAAGACTGCGGTAAGTATTTCTCGGATGCTGGATGCACAGCGGTAATTGATAATATTGAAACATGGATGTCAGAAAATGCAATTCCTGCAACAGGTCACAGCTATAAAGACGGCATATGCGAAAAATGTGGAGCTTTTGAGGACGGTATCGGTGCAAGACTTGCAGGCGTTTCACTTTCTCTTGACGGCTCGATTGGTGTAAACTTCTACATGGAGCTTTCTGAGAATGTAATCGCTGATGAAAATGCATATCTGCTTGTTACTTATCCGAACGGAAGCGATGATAAAATGGCTGTCAGTGACGTAAAGCCGATAAACATGAACGGCAAAAAATATTATATATTCCAGTGCAAAGTTGCCGCAACTGAAATGACAGATACTATCACAGCACAGATGATGACAAGCAACGGTGACGGTACAAAGTACAGCTATTCTGTCAAGGAATATGCTGATTATCTCCTTGCTCATACTGATGATAATGAAGAATATAAAAAGGCTGAGGAACTTGTAAAAGCTATGCTCAACTACGGTGCTTACGCTCAGATTTTCAAGGAACATAACACTGATAATCTTCCTTGCGAGCCTATGGATATTACGGGTTATAACGTTAAAGAACACAGCTTTACAGCGGCTTCAAGCGATAATGTCAAGTTTAAGGGCGCAAATCTCTCAATGCTCAGCAACACAACACTCAGATTGTTCTTTGTAATCGTTGATAAAACAGGCGTTACAATAAGCTATGGCTCAGAAAAACTCGAAATAGGCGAGAATAACGGTCTTTACTACGTTGAAATCAAAAATATCACTCCTCAGAACCTTGATAATGATTTTACAGTTGAGGTTAATGATAACGGCAAAACATTCAGCGTTTCATATTCACCGCTCGCTTACTGTTATCAGGTATCAAAGAGCAGTGACGACGATGCATTTGTAAATCTTGTCAAGGCTATCGCTTTATACAATGATATAGCTAATTTTTACTTCAGAGAGGAAATGTAAAATGAAAGAAAAATACGAAACGGCTGAATTAAGTATCGTCAGCTTTGAAAGTGATGACGTTATCACAACAAGCGTAGACCTCGGTCCATATGATACGCCGTATCAGCCGGTATAAAACAACTTATAAAGAAGCAACAGCCATGCAGAAATGCATGGCTGTGTTTATATCAATATGTATTTTTATACTATTGTTCCGCAGATTTTAGGCAACACCGCACAAAGTCGTCAGACGTGCTTTGTGCGGTGTTGCCTTTATACAATATCATCTGAAGCACATAAGGTCACCTCTAAAAACCCCTTCTGAGAAAAAGCAGCTATGCACAGCATCTGCTGCGTCAAGCACTCTCGTAGTGCGAAAGCACGCCTTCGATGGCTTTTCTTGCATCTACTGTACCTATCTGCTTTTTCTTACTCAAAACGGGTTTTTAGAGGTGCCCATAATACAAAGAATGTTGGTTCTTTAACAATGTTCGTGCGCCGTATTAACATATTTTAACTGTACATATGGTTCACCCCTTTCACACCCATAAAAAGTTAGGTGTGACAGTAAGAGGGGAAAAGTGAATAGATTTGAACACCCCAACATCATCGGTGATTAAGTCTATATCCTGAAAATCAAAAGTGCCGCCTGTTAACGGCGATACTCATATAGAAACTTTATGCTTATTATTGAGGGAAACCCTTTTGAAAAAGGGTTCTCCCTCAAACTCCCTTCCTAAAACTTTTAGGTGTTTTAGCGTATCTTATACAGGACATATGTCCTGTATAAGATACGCCATAATACTGAAAGTCTTTGGAAAGGGGTTCGGGGAAGAACCTTTCCTCAGAAAGGTTTGCCCCGATAAAGAGTAAAAACTTCTATATCAGTATCGCTGTTATGCAGCCGGGAGTTTCTTATTTCATGAAATATTTTAGCTGAAGTTTCAGATGGCGGTATGTCAGGTATGTGATCTTTTCCTTTTTCTGTTCAAGCAGCTCGTAAATTTTCTGAGCTTCTGCGCTGTCAGGTTTTGAACTGTATGAACGGCTGCGCTGCAAAAATGAAAGCATATTCTGCCGCAAACGCAGCGGAAGCTCTTCATTATCGCAAAGTTCAAGAGCATACATCAGTTTTTTCCATGTATCGCATGGGATAAGCATTTTTGCGGCAATTTCACCACGTTTGTTCCCGATATTGGCAAGACACAGATCGTAGATATCATCTTCCGGATAGTGAACGTGATATTTTTTTGCCATGCGGAAAGCGGCGATCATACCCGAACCGCTGTCGTTTGTGATATGCTCCCAGTAGACATCGCTGCCGGCTATTCCCATTATTTTGCCGTAAGCAAAGATAGCAGACTTTCTCAGGCGCTGATCTTTTGCATTGAGATATTGTTCAATAAGCGGAATGTCATCTTTGCCGCCATACTCGGAAATCCCATTGATACACACTGAAATTAAGCTGATATTGCCTGAATTTACCGCTTCACCGAGTTTATCGGAATAGTAGTCATGAGCGTTCAGACCATAGTGCTTTTTCAGGACATAAACCGCAAGCTCACGAAGCGAAGAAGAATTGTCAAGAAGCGCATCATACAGTCCGTCCCAAGGCAGCCCCTCGGTCTCATATTTATAATTTGCCGCAGTATACCGTATTCTGCGGCATTTGTCACTGAGGTATTCATCAGGCGAAAAGCTGTCTTTATAGAAATTAATCATGCTTTTGAAAAGGCTTGTTTTTTGCTGTTCATTTCTCACGGTGCTGATGAGCTGCTTCGTCTGTTCATACGAAAAAACAGGGTATTTCCCTGCAAAACGCAGCAGCAGAGACTTTGGTTCAGTTATTTTTTGGGCAATATCCGTAACATCCATTGCGGAAATTTCTTTTTTCAGCTTATCCGCAAAATTATCAGAAATATACTGAAAGTTTAAGTTGTTCACTCTTGCCGAGCGTGACAAATGCTCAAGAACCGGAAGATATATCGAGAAATTTTTAGTATCAGCATTTTTTACTGCCGAAACAGACAGTGAAAAAGCTTTTTTTGCAATTATTTCAACGTTATCGCTCATTCTGAGCATAAGCGGCATTATATATGAAAGTTTGGTTTTGTATTTATCGGAATAAAATTCAGCCATTGAAGTGCCAAGTTCATTAAGGCAGTTTTCACGGCAGTATCCGTTTGAGTCAAAACAGCCTACCCACAGCATAGCAGCGTACTGCTCATTGTTAAGATGTGAGAATTTTGACCTTGAGAATGAAGCGCTTTTGTAACTCTCATTCCAGAAAAAAATGTCAGTCTCATACCAGCCGCCCCTGCATCTGTATGAAAAGTCGATTATTTCGTCAATATCGGAATTTTTCAGTTTGCCGAGGTAGATATCGGCAATTCGTTTCTGGAGCTTTTTTTCGCCGTCAAGAAGAAAAATACGCTGAAAATCGCTTGTATACGGGCGGATATCGAGAATGAAGTCATTGTCTGTTTTATTCCTTACTGAGCTTAGTATCCAGTCAAATCGCTTATCGGAGTAACTGCTTTTTGCATCGGAAAAGCTGAATGAGCCAACAGGCTGTTCATCGTCATCAATATCAGCAAAATCAATGTTTTCGTTATCGTTTTTGTCTCTTTTCAAAGAATTGAGAAGTTTATCAAACAGCATTCGCTGTGACCTCCTACCTGAGATTTTTTATAGTACCAATGGAGATAAAATGCTCATTCAATGCACGAAGGTCTGAGCCTTCCTCAGTCACGCCGTTATACACGCTGTCAACTGCATAAGTTACAGTGCCGTCAGGACGGACATCACGTTTGTAGTTATGGAAACAGTTGCAGCAGTGTGACATGAATCTGTCATAAAGGATGCCGTTGTACTCCGACGGCGTACAGTCAGGGAAGTTGATGTTGAGTATTTCATCGGGCTGAGTTTTCATATCAAGGGCGATGCCCATTATCTCATCAAGGTAAATATTGGTTATTTCCTCTGCACCGTCAGTACCTTCGGAAAATGCAATTGCAGGAATGCCCTGAAAAACTGCCTCGAAAGCAGCACCGACCGTGCCTGAGTACATAATATCTGTACCGGCATTGTAGCCACGATTTATTCCCGAGAGTACAATATCAGGCTTTTCAGGCATGAGAGCGAGCACGCCGACTCTCACACAGTCCGCAGGCGAACCGTCAACCGCATATGCCTTTGCAACGTCAGCGGGAAAGCTTGCCTCACGAACCTCAAAAGGAGAATGATAGTTCATGCTGTGGGAAACGCCGCTGCGCTGGCAGGTCGGAGCGGCTATCCATACTTCGCCGTATTTAAGGGCTGATCTGGCGAGCCTGATAATGCCTGATGCTTCTATTCCGTCGTCGTTTGTTATCAATATCTTTTTCATAGCTGCCTCCTGAAAGTGTCAAGTAGTAAGTTGTGAGTGTGGATCGTTTATAAAGGCAACACCGCACAAAGCACGTCTAACGACTTTGTACGTCATAAACTTGTACCCCAAGGGCACTTCCTTCGGGCGCTCTTTTCCGTCATCTTGCACATAAACTTCTTGACATACGGTAGTATGCCTGCGAAATTTCTGTACAATCTGACGAAAAATCTGACTGCGTTTCTGCCGCACAATCTTTGTGCGGTGTTGCCTAAATGGAAATGCAGAAAAAGTTTTCAATGTTGATATTCTTTTCATAAGGACTTTTTATCCTGTATTAATTCCCATACTATATTATAACTTATTCTAATCAAATAGTCAAGCATTTTCTACAAAAAGTACAGCTAAAACAGCAAGATTTTATATATCTTTTTGATATACATTCTGCAAAAGTGGTTGACAATGCTATTAAATGTGATATAATTAATCTATCAGTATTAATGCTGGTATAACATGATATGAGATTATAAGGAGATGCGAATATGAATTATCAGTTTGACATTCAGGGAAAAAGTCTGACACTTTCAGATGAAAAGATCAGTTATGTCCGCATGAAGTCACATTACAGGACAATTGCTGACAAGTCGGAAGAAAAGCTGACTGCGATCTTTCCGCCTGTAAAGCACAAAAAATTCTTCTTCAACGTTACAAACAGTCTTCAGACGGGATTTGTTTTCAACACTTCATCATCATTCTGTGTTGATATGAAGTTTATTTTTCCGCCTGATGACTACAAGGTATACTCAAAGTATACCGAAATCAGAGACAGATTTGTTGTGGAATACTGTAATCTGCTGAAGGAGGCAGTTTCGGAGATCGTCTTTGAACTTGAAAAAAGACGCATTTATGTTGATATGACACAGCTTCTTGAAAAGCTTATGAAGGAAAGCAAGACCTCACAGATGCTTGCGGAATGTGCAGGCTATATCAAGAGCCATAACAAAGACTGTTCGCCCACGAGATACAAATACTACAATTATATCGTCAAGCTTACAGAACGTGAAGCCTCGGAAATGAATGGCAGAAACGACGAGACAGGCATAATCTTCCGTGGTATAGTCGAAGGATTCAACAAATGTTTCATCTCGATTTGCGGCAGTCATGTTCTTGACAAGCTCATACAGCCGGGATATGAATACAATCTGTACAGCAGTTCGGATATGTTCAAGGCTGTATCTACTTGCGCTGAAATGCTTATGGGCAATGAAAAAATGCAGGAAACTCTCAGAAAATGCCTGTGGAACGATATTTTCAGCTGCTGCCGCCTTAAATCAGAGCAGTTTGCCGAAAATGATGTCAAGGGATTTGTGCCTGTCACAAAAGAGGAACAGGAAAAGGCTGCTGCAAATTTCAGAATCGTTTCCGAAAGGGATATTCCGAAGGAAGATGCCCTTGCTCTTATTGTTGATGCCCTTGCTCTTGATCCGTCAGAGGAGAAATACTATTTTGCAGTGCTTGACCGATATGGTGATGCAAACGGCGATATACAGAGGCTTGCGGCGCTTACATATGTAAATGTCAGAGACCATATCGAACACGCTGTTATGCGTATTTTTGAGACTAACAGCACCTCGGACATGGAGTCTGTAAAAAATGTGAAGGCTCTTATTGCCGCCGAGGAGAAAAAATATAACTATCACAACTCAAAAGCCGCACGAAAGATATGCAAGCGGGAGATTTTCGTGAAGTATACGCTCAAAGCCTCACGTATGTCCGCAGAGGAGATAATTGATGCCTATAATTCGATAAAAAACGGCTCAAATACATTTGCTGACGGCGAGATCGGACGCATTCCCGATGACAAGTGTCTGCTCATTCTTACAAGGCAGTTCAGGGTGCTGAATGCGGCTGAATGCCAGAAGATCGTTATTGGAACAGGTCTTTGCGATGACAATACAGGAAACGAAAAGTGCTACGGATTCTATATCCCGAACAAGAAATATCTCAGCTTTGAAAATGAATGTGAAAAAGCTACGGGAATCGATCTGCCGAGAGACGAAAATCTCTGTGTACAGACTTATTCCTCATACAGACTTGCTTCAGGCGAGGTAATTCTCGGATATTATCACTATACAAGAAATCTTGATCTTGCAAGCGACTGCTCAGACATTATCATCACAAATAAGAGAATTTATACTAAAAAAGAAAATTTTGTCGAGATATCGAAGTTTACAGAGTGCAAACCTGTGAAAAAGCTGATGATGAGCTATCTGGTGTTCACACTTTCTGACGGCAGGGAAATACAGCTCCCCGTTGCAAAGGAGAAAATGACCGCCGCTTCTGATATGATGAACAGACTGATATGTGCCGTAAAGGGCGAGGTATATGTACCGAGATACAGCGAGCCGTCTGCGGCTGAACAGGCTGTGGGAAAGGCAAAGTCAGCCGTTAAGGATGCGGCTGGTTCGGCAAAGAAGGAAATTGATTCACTGCTTGTAAGTATAGGCAAAAAAATAAATGCTGACAGATCAGGCAGATGGACGTGTACCTGCGGCGCATCAAGCACAGGTCTTTTCTGTCCTGAATGCGGCAAAAGAAAACCTGAATAATTATTGGCAGCATCGTTCAGAGACGTAAGTGTTTTTGTGCGGTGCTGTCAATTTTTATTTGTCGTGATGGTTGAAAAAAATTCAGATATGTGTTATAATCATATGGGCATCTCAAAAAACATTTTTTTCTTAAGGCAACACCGCACAAAGATTGTGCGGCAGAAACGCAGTTAGATTTTTCGTCAGATTGTACAGAAATTTTGCAGGCATACTGTCGTATGGCAAAGAATTTCTGTGCAAGATGACGGAAAAGATACAAGTTTATGACGTACAAAGTCGTCAGACGTGCTTTGTGCGGTGTTGCCTTAGAAGGTTCAGAGATACCCATATTGTTATGCATTTTTTATTTTTGGGGGATTTAATATGAAAAAAAAGTTTATCGCTGCCGTTCTTGCGCTGACATATGCCTGCATTTGTACAGGCTGCGGCGAAAATGACTATTCACATTCAAAAAGAGACCTGTTCTCAAATAAGGACGGACTTTATGACAAAATGCGCCGTATGGACAACTTTGGCAAAGCTGACGAAACTCACGATGAGGACGTTTTTGAACAGTTTCAGAAGTTCGATGAAGCCGAAAGAAAGAAAAGTGCAGAAGAAAGAGTCATAGTTGCCTATGAGGAACAGTTCCCTGAAATTACAGGCTACTGGCGCAGTACCCTCAGCGATGATGAAAAAAAGACGTATGACAGAATTTATGCCGCTCTTGCTACATATCACATGACATTCAAAATTGACGGAGTTCCCGAAGATGATGTTCTTAAAAAGATTGTCAAGTGCATAAAAAGAGATCATACGGAAATATTCTGGCTCGCAACCAAGTATCTCTATCTTGACCGTGGCTATTATATGCTCATTTCGTTTGAGCATTACAACGGCATAAATGATGAGAATATTGAAAAATTAATGAATGATTTTGATGCAGAAGTCGATAAAATACTCGATTCAGTGCCGGAGGATGCTGATGACTATGAAAAAGCCCTGTTTATCCATGATTATCTTGTAAACAGCGCTTCGTATGAGATCAGATATGAAACTCTCCCTAATGCACGTAAGGAGCTTGTATACAACGCTTATGGCTGTATCGTAAATCATAAGTGTGTATGTCAGGGATATGCGGAGGCATTCAAGTATCTCATGGACAGGCTTGGCATCGAGGCAGGCGTTACTACAGGCGGCAATCATGCATGGAATTATATTAAACTCGGCGGTGAATATTACTGGATAGACTGCACATGGGATGATCCTGTATATGAAGGCGGTTCTGATTCGGGCAAGGTAAGCCATAAGTATTTCTGCATCACCTCGGAAAAGCTTCTGAAAGATCATACGTTGGATGATGAGAAGGAAAACCTGTTTATTCCTGAATGTACAGCAGATGAATATTCATATTCAAATCAGCATAAGAAAAAGGAGAATAAGTAATGGATATCCGTGGAATTTCCGCACCTGTGGAAATAATCAGAACAAGCCGCAGAACTTATGAAGTACAGGCAAAAAATGACGGCAGGGTAATTCTTCGTGCTCCGAAAAATGCTGATGACGGATTTATCAGAATGTTTCTGACGGATAATGCGGAAAAGATAGAGAAATACAGGCAGAAAACCATTGAAAGAAACAGAATGTATGAAAACATACAGCACTATTCAAAGAATGAGCTGAAATGCCTGTCTGAAAAAGCGGCAGAGGTCATTCCGGAACGTGTAAGATATTATGCAGAGCTTCTTGGCGTGACTTACGGGAAGATAACCATACGCAGTCAGAAAACACGGTGGGGAAGCTGTTCGTCTGTTGGAAATCTCAGCTTCAACTGTCTGCTTATGGAAACTCCGCCGGAGGTGATAGATTCGGTCGTGGTCCATGAACTCTGCCACAGAAAGCACATGAATCACTCAAAATCGTTCTATGCCGCAGTGTACAGCATTTTTCCGGAATATGACAAATGGAATAAATGGCTGAAGAAAAACGGTCAGCTTTATATCAGAAAGCTTGCAGACTGACTTATGGAGGTCGATGTATTATGAAAGCACAGGATGCTATGCACGGCGGAGTTATCTATCATCCGGGTGATCCCGCCATTGCTCAGAAACAGCTTGATGCGCTGGATATGCTGTTTGAATATAATTCGCTCAGACCATCACAGCAAGCCGAAAAACAGGCTTTGATGAAGAAAATGTTCGCCGAGGTGGGCGAGGGGACTTACATAGAAACTCCTTTCCATGCAAACTGGGCAGGCAAATTTGTTCATCTCGGAAAATATGTCTACTGCAATTTCAATGTCACTTTTGTGGACGATACTCATATTTATGTGGGCGACTATACGCTTTTCGGCCCGAACTGTGTTATTGCAACTGCCTGTCATCCGCTGAATCCAGATGTGCGTGAGCGTGATTTTCAGTATAATCTGCCTGTGCATATCGGAAGAAACTGCTGGTTCGGCGCAGGTGCCATCGTTCTTCCCGGAGTTACCATCGGAGATAATGCCGTCATCGGCGCAGGCAGCGTTGTAGTTAAGGATATTCCCTCTGATGTTATCGCAGTCGGAAATCCGTGCCGTGTAGTCCGCACGATAAATGATGATGACATGAAGCTCATCGTCCATGGTAAGCAAATGGAAATTATAGAAAATCTTGAATGAAATGAGGAAAAATAAATGAGTCAGACTACTTTCAACAGAAATCTGAGATGCTGTGCGCTCTGCCGCTACTGGAACGGTGCGATAGGAAGCACTACAATACAGATACTTCCGGGCGGAAATACTTTCAGATTTGAGGCAAATGAAAAGCATTCGTGCTTTAAAAGCGGACGTGGTATGGAAATGACAGCAGTTCAGCTCTGTCCGTTCTTTGTACCACGCTATGAGCAGTGACAGGTGGAATAATATGGATAATGGAAAATATTTTGCCGTGATAGATACCGAAACTACATATTCAAACAAGCTTATGTCTGTTGGTATCGCCATTTCGGAACGTTCGTCGTTTACGCCGTCTGACCTGAAATATTACATTATCACACCGGAATGCAATGAGTTTGCAATGTTTTCTGCACAGCTCATGGTGAGAGGTGTAAAAGTTACTCTCAAAGACTCACGCAGCAAGGTAATGGAAGATATCCGAAAAGTGCTCGGAAAGTATGGGATAAAGTCTGTTTTTGCGTATAATGCCAAGTTTGACTATGGAATGATGCCTGAGCTTTCAGATCTTGAATGGTATGATATCATGAAAATTGCCGCATACAGACAGTATAACCATTCACTTCCGCAGGACGGAGATTACTGCTCCACAGGCAAACTGAAGCGTAATTACGGCGTTGAGCCGATTTTAAGGCTTCTGTCAGGCGACAGTTCATATCATGAGGTGCATAATGCTCTTTGTGATGCGGCAGACGAACTGAAGATAATGAAACTGCTCCGTCAGCCGATTGAAATTTATGATAATGCAAGAATATAGGGCACCTCTAAAAAACTGTTTTTTCTCAGAAGGGGGTTTTAGAGTTGCCCTAAAAGAAACACCGCACAAAGAACGTCAGAAGACTTTGTGCGGTGTTTCTTTTAGAGATGACCTTTATACTGTTTGTTTGTAGATTCGCATATCAAAGCAAGCGCCTCCGTCAGTTGAATTGACGGCTTGCAGGCTGCCGTTCTGAGCTGTTATAATGCGCCGTGCAAATGCAAGTCCTATTCCGTATCCTGATTGTGATGAATTATGTGAACGGTAGAATCTCTCAAAAATATGAGGCAGTTCTTCTTCATCAAAGCCGTTTCCGCTGTCGGTGACAGTCAGTCCCGTATAAATAGGTGTATCTACGGCATCTATCACGATCTTTCCGCCTTCGGGAGTATGTTCCATGCAGTTTTTCAGCAGATTGAGCAGAGCCTCGGTGAAATACTGGATATCTCCCATAAAACAGCATTTCGTATCGCCTTTGACCTCGACCGCAATATCCTTTATCTCAAGCGCAATGGATATGGGTTCAAGGGCGGCGGCGATAAGTTCGCTGCACACTATTTTCTGAGAACGGAACTGAACAGCTCCCGCTTCTATCCTTGAAAGACCGAGAAGTGTTTCGATCAGCCATTCCATTCTTGTCATGAGAGAATATAGTTCCTGCATATATTCACTTTTATTCTGAGGTGAAAGATCAGGCGCTCTGAGCATTTCAAGCAGCAGAACAGCCGATGTCAGAGGTGTGCGGAGCTGATGCGATATATCCTCCAGCGACTCCTTCATGAACTGCTTTTCCGATAAAAGAGCGCTATTCTGTTCACGCAGCCTGAGAGTCATTTTGTGTATCTCGGCTGTCAGCACACTCAGGTCATCATTTCGGTAATCTTCAAATCTGACCGATTCATTGCCACGCAGTATACTGTCGATATCGTCGCATAGTTTCAGTGTGATATTCCTGCGTTTTCTGCGGTAAACTTCGCTGCTGATAAAGAAAGACAGCGAAACAGCGGCAAGTATCAACGCTGACGGAATGCTGAAAAATGCACAGGCAGCCGTTCCTGTTATCATTAATATGATATGGAAAATGCGCTGACTGCTGTCAATATTCATCTTTCCACCGCCTTGTATCCCATGCCACGGACGGTTATGATTATTTTCGGATTCTGGGGATCGTCCTCGATCTTTTCACGCAGACGCTTTATATAGACATTCAGTGTATTGTCGGAGATATATTCGCCTGATACCGACCACAGCTCCTCGGTAAGCCTGTCACGGGTCATGAGCTTTTCCCTGTTACTGAAAAACATGATGAGCAGTCTGTATTCAAGTGCCGAAAGATAGACTTCTGTGCCGTTTTTCATCACGACACCCCTGTTCGGGTCTATGGTAACGTCAGCACATGAGATGACAGTATTGCTGCGGCTGCTTCGCCTCATGGCATTTTTCATCCTTGCAAGAAGTTCACGGGGGCGGAAAGGCTTGCTTATATAGTCATCTGCGCCCATTTCAAAGCCTGCAACTGTACAGGCTTCATCTGCGGAGGCTGTAAGGAATATAACGGGTACTTCCGATACGGCACGTATGGCTGAACACACGGAAAATCCGCTTCCGTCACCGAGCGAAAGATCAAGAAGAACACAGTCATATATCGAATCTTCAAATGCTTTCAGTCCTGTTGTCTGACCGTTGGCATGGACTACCGTATATCCCTCGGAAGTGAGGAAACGTGTCAGGTTTCGGGCAAGCTGGATATCGTCTTCAACGAGCAGTATTTTATTCATGTCATTCCTCCGTAATTTATTATTGCTCCTCCAACTAAATCTTGCCTTAACTTCGTCTTTTGGCAATGTTTAATTGGCGGAGCAATAGCGCTGTCTATATTTTAACATAAATAGTATGAAAAGTAAATAGGTATTGCGCTTTTTGGCGAAAAATGGTATAATTATTCATTGAGGTGATGTTATGAACGAATTGATAATGATTACCGATGACGATATGCACATCGGAAATATGCTTGAAGAAGTATTAAAAGGCGAAGGCTACAGGACACGCAGAGCCTATTCGGGTACAGAGACTCTCATGCTTCTTAAAGAAGAAAAGCCCGACCTGATACTGCTTGACCTCATGCTTCCGGGACTCAGCGGTGAGGAGGTACTTCCGAAAATCCAAAATATACCTGTAATAGTTGTTTCGGCTAAGGCTGATATAAATGATAAAGTAAATCTTCTTCTTGGCGGTGCGGCTGATTATGTGACAAAGCCTTTCAATATTCAGGAATTGCTTGCACGGATTCAGGTCGTTCTCAGAAGCAAGGTAAGAAACGTTCAGGCGGATGAACTGAAATTCGAGGATATACGAATCGACATGACCGCCCATATGACATATGTGGGCGGAAAGGAGCTCAGACTTACCAAAACCGAATTTGCCATTCTGAAACTGCTGATGCAGAATCCTTCACAGGTTATTGCAAAATCCGTGATGCTGGACAGGATAAGTATTGATACGCCTGACTGCATGGAAAGTTCGCTCAAAGTACACGTAAGCAATCTCCGCAAAAAGCTGAAAGAGGCAGGCGGCAGGGATTATATCGAAGCAGTGTGGGGAATCGGCTTCAAGATGCACACGGAAAATTAAGGCAACACCGCACAAAGATTGTGCGGCAGAAACGCAGTTAGATTTTTCGT